>CACXDF010000284.1 GCA_902766325.1 uncultured Eubacteriales bacterium
CGTTCCCTCCGTCAAACAGTTATAAAAAAAAGTGCGATCGCGCCGCAAAAGGCGGTGATCATGCCGTATGCGGAAACGATTTTCGATTCAGACAGTCCTTTCATCTCGAGATGATGATGTAAAGGAGCCATCAAGAACACTCTCTTTTTCCGCAATTTAAACGACGCGACTTGTATTATTACTGATATGACGGATACCACGAACATTATACCGACAACGGCTATCAAAAAAGGATTTTTTATCATAACGGGTAAAACGCAACAGATCCCGCCGAGCGCAAGCGAGCCTGTATCGCCCATAAAAACCGTCGCCTTACTCGTATTAAAAACCAAAAACGCGACGATACCGCCTATGCAAGCAAGACATAAAACAAGCAAATTATAATATTCCTGCGCGACGAAAGTCGACCCGAGATCGTTTTTTTGCTGGTAAAAATAATAAACGGCCGCTCCGACGAACAACAAATAAACGAGACAGACGCTTCCGGCAAGACCGTCCAGTCCGTCCGTCAGATTGACTGCGTTCGTCGTCGCGATAAAAAGAGTAAAACAAAGCGGAATATACCACCACGACAGAGATATCGAACGATCGAAAACAATCAAATATATTTCGTTTCCGATCAGATCCGAGGTGTAACAATAATACGTCACAAGCGCGGCGACCACCGCCTGCGAAATAACTTTTTGATACGCTTTCAGTCCTAAATTGCGTTTTAAAAGCACTTTAATACCGTCGTCCAAAAATCCGATCAAACCGTATGTTAAAAAAACGACGTAGGAAATGACGGCAAGATGCCTTTGGCCCTGCGAAAAAATAAAAAAGCCGACCGATGCGGCTATAATAAAAATAACGCCGCCCATGGTAGGTATCCCCTGTTTCGCTTTATGCTGCGTAACGTAACAGAGAATATTTTGTTTAACTTTTATTTTTTTCAGTAAAAAAATGACCGGTGTTCCGACGACGAGTCCGACCATGAGACTGGTAATAAACGTTGCAATCAAACGTGACAAAGCTTACTCCCTATGAGTTCGAGACAAGTTTCTTTATCCGAATACGGTATCTTTTCGCCTTTGACTTCAATATAATTTTCCGCGCCTTTTCCGCATAAAACGATCACGTCGCCCTGACGAGCGTTCAATAAAGAAAAGCGCACGGCTTCTTTTCGATCCGTGATACGATATGCTTCTCGATCCGTTCCTTCGCCGATCTCACGTATGATCTCTTCCGGATCTTCCGACCGCGGATTATCGCTCGTTATAACGACGATATCGGCAAGATCCGACGCGATCTTGCCCATAATAGGCCTTTTACTTTTATCGCGATCGCCGCCGCAACCGAAAACGCAGATCAGCTGTCCAGAGCATATGTTTCTCGCGCAAGTCAAAACCCTTTCCAATCCGTCGGGAGTATGCGCATAGTCAATGATTATTTTTGCTCGCCAGTTTATAACGTTGAACCTGCCTTCCACTTCGTCGAGCGAGAGCGCGGCCCTCTCCAGTTCTTCCGAAGTAATACCGTATAATTTTGCTACGGTCAAAGCGGCAAGAAGGTTACTTACGTCATATTCTCCGTACAAAGGCGAATGAATGCGCATGATATCGTCAAAAACGTTCGCAACAAAGTCCGTACCGCAATTATACTCGATATTTACGGCAAAAACATCGCTCGGATAATTAATTCCGTAGCTTACGCAACATACTTCATACTTTTTTATGATCTCACGTCCGACCGGATCATCCGAATTGATAACGGCGCATTTCATATTTTTCGAATTGAAAAAACCTTTTTTTACGCGCTTATATTTTTCCATCGTACCGAAAAAATCCAGATGGTCTTGGCTGAAATTGGTAAAAATGCATACGTCGCATAATACGCCGTAAAGTTTTTCGTAAAAAATCGCGTGCGCGCTGATCTCGCAAAAAACGTACTTCACTTTACGTTCGACCGCAACCGAAAGCATTCTGAAAAAATCGGGAGAATCCGGTGTTGTTCTTTCATTTTCGTATCTTTCGCTACCGATATAGAAGCCAAGCATACCGATAACAGCCGTTCTGAAACCGCTAAAAGTAAATATGCTTTCTAAGATTTTCGTGGTGGTCGTTTTACCGTTTGTCCCGACGACGCCTATTATGGATATTTTTTTATCGGGGAAATTATAGAAAGCGCGCGACATGATCGCCACGGCTCGGCGTATGTTTTTTACTACCAAACAAGGCAAAGCGTCGTACTTCTTTTCCGCGCAGATAGCAACGGCTCCTCGCGATACCGCGTCTTCGATATATCTTTCCGCATTTTCGGAAGAAACGAAAAAAATAAATCCGGGCTTTATTTTCTCGGAGTGTTGCGCAAGTCCCTCCACGGGAATATCTTTTTCTATATCCGATTCCACGATCGAAACGCCGCTCGTTAATTCGCTTAGATACTTCATATTTTTCTCCTCCCATTACCGACTTTCCAAATATGCGGTTATTTTTTTCGAGACTTCGCTTCCCGGCGCGGGTATCTGATACGAAATTACACTCCCGCCTTTATCTAAATACTCGTAATACAAACCGATTTCATTCATTATTTTATCCGCTTCGATCGGCGATAAACCGATCAATTCCGGCATAACGGTCGTTTCTTCCGGTTCAGTACTCGATCCTTTGATTCCGAGATAATCAAAAACCTTGGCATACGTCCGACCGACGTACGGCGCGGCGACCAAACTCCCGTAATAGGCGCCGCCCGAAGGTTCGTCGACGATGAATAGCATTATATACCGAGGATCGTCGGCCGGAGCGAATCCGACAAAAGTAGACACGTATTTCCCCTGTGCGATTTTTCCGTTTTCATATTTCTGCGCCGTTCCCGTCTTGCCGCCGATCCTATAGCCGGCAACTTGCGCGTTTTTTCCGCCGCCTTCGGTCACTACAGACTCCAGTATATCTCTCATTTGCGCGCTCGTACTTTCGGAAATTACTTTTCTTCTGACGGTCTTTTGACCTTTAAACACTTCTTTCCCGGCATTATCCAAAATTCTTTCGACAATGTACGGACGCAACAACTCTCCTCCGTTAATAACGGAACAGCAAGCGGTAACAAGTTCGAGCGGGGTTACGGCGATCGCCTGGCCGAAACCCATTCGCGCAAGATCAACGTTTTTTACATTTTCTTTCGGGATAGTCAGACCTTTTCCTTCGCCGGATATATCAACGCCCGATTTCTCGGTTATGCCGAATTTTTCAAAGTAATCGTACATCGTATCGACGCCGACTTTCAACGCGATATCCATAAACAAACAGTTACACGAGTTTTGAACGCCTTTACGAAAGGTCTGCTGCCCATGTCCTATCGTCTTCCAACATTTGATTCTTTGTCCGTCGATCGATCTGTAACCGGGACAAAAAACGCCCGATTTTTCCGAATAAGCACCCGTTTCGATCCCGATTGCGGACGTAAGTATCTTAAAGGTCGAACCGGGCTCATACACGTCGCAAACTAAAGTGTTTTTCGATAAATACATCAGGGTTTCGAGATCGTTGCGCGGTAAATTATTTAAATCAACGGACGGCGAACGCGCAAGTCCGACGATAGCGCCGGTGCGAGCGTTCAGCATGACGCAGGATACGCTCTTTGCCTGATGCTCTTCTTTAGCTTCCGTTACCGCCGATTGTAAAAAGTTTTGAATGCCGTAATCAACGGTCAGATATACGTCGCAGCCTTTTTCACCCGGCAAATAATACTTTTGCGAACCTTCGATCTCTCGACCGACAAGATCGGCTTCCGTCAAAATAGAACCGTCTTTTCCGGTCAAATACCGATCGTAATATGCTTCGATACCGGCTTGCCCGCGGCAATCAATATTGGTAAACCCGATCACAGACGACAAAAAATCACTATAAACGTACGTTCTTTTTACATTTTGGGCAAAATACACGCCGTCTAATCCCGAATCACGGATGATCTGAATCTTTTCTTTTGAGACGTTCTTTTTGATCGTCACTTCACTTACGCCGGACGTAAATTTATTTCTAAGATAATTTTCGTCGATCCCAAACAATGCGGAAAGAATCTTGGCGGTTTTGTTTTTATCCGACGTTGCGTTCGGTCTGACGTATACGGTATACACGGTTTCGCAGTCGGCAAGGATCTTACCCGTCGAATCATAGATACCCCCTCTTTCGCCTTGCAACGGCACGTCGCGAGTCCATTGATCGAGGGCGCGGAATTGTAATTCTTCCGCTTTTACAATTTGTAAATTTATGATCTGAAAAAAAACGGCCGTAAAACAAAAGGTTATCAGAACAATAAGCACCGATAACCTTTTCCTTAGTACGAACCGTGATGGATCCTTTTTTATAATGCCATAATCCGCCTTTTATTTATTGAGCGTATCGCAGAGCTCGTCGAACCAATTCTCGGATTCCGCCTCTTGATCGTCCAAAGGCATCGTCTGAATGCTGCCTTCTTCGATCGCGGAAGCGTCCGCCCCGGGAATAACGCCGTTGCTCTTGGTATGCACTAATACAATTAATGCAAGCGCAAGTACGATAATGACATACAAAATCAAAAATGCCAATCCCATTTTCTTCACGTTAGACGCATTTTTTACGCGAGCGAGGGTGCCTCCCTTCTGGCGAACGGGCCGAACGTCGCTTTCGGAATGATTGAATTCATCTTCCGTCATAACCTTACTGGCTGAAGGAGACGTTCTTCTGAGTTCCCGAATAAGATAATCTTCGTATGCGGGATTTTCCGCTTTTGCACCCAACTCGGCGTTTCTCATTTCTTCTTGTTTTTTCAATAAAAACAAGTCGTAATTCGTTAATTTTCTGTTCTCCATAAGTAACCTCCTCTCTCTATTATTTCTTTAGATTCGTTCCGCTATTCTCAATTTAGCGCTTTCCGCTCTTTTATTCGACTCGTCGTTCACTTTGCCGAATATAGGTTTTTTTGTTATTATTTTTATTTCTTGTCGCTTATTACACGTACAAACCGGAAGACGTTTATCGCATATGCAACTCTTTTCCAGTTCTACGAAAGCATTTTTGACAGCTCTGTCTTCCAAGGAATGGAAGGTGATCACGCATATCCGCCCGCCTTTTCTCAGACGCAACGTGATTTCCGTCAAAAAGTCGTACAATCCGCGCAATTCTCCGTTCACTTCGATACGAACCGCCTGAAAGACTCTTTTCGCCGGATTACCGCCGGAATATCTCTCTTTGGGCGGATAACATTTTGCGATGATATCCGCGAGTTCCAGCGTCCTTTCGATCGGCTTCTTTTCTCGTTCTTTTACGATCGACGCGGCGATCTTGCGAGAATAACGCTCCTCTCCGTACTCGAAAAACACGTCCGCAAGGGCTTTTTCGGAATAGCCGTTGATCACGTCGTATGCCGATAAGCTTGATTCCGTATTCATTCTCATATCGAGAACGGCGTCTTTATTATAAGAGAACCCGCGCTCTCCGTTATCGATCTGATAAGAACTCACTCCCAGATCGAAAAGTATCCCGTCCAATTCTCCGATACCCATATCATCCAAATGATCCTGGATATTCTTAAAGTCGTCGTGTACGAATATAATTTTATCAAGGTACGGCGCCAATCTCTTTTTCGCATTTTCGATCGCAGCCGGATCGAGATCGCACGCTATCAGTTTTCCGGTCGTCAGTCTTTTCAGTATCTGTTCCGAATGACCGCCGCCGCCCAGCGTCCCGTCCAGGTATATCCCGTCCGGTCGAACGCATAGTCCTTCTATGGTTTCATCGAGCAGCACCGGCAAATGAAAGTATTCCATGATCTCAGATGCCGAGCATATCGACGACGTTATTGATATCTTCTACGCTGGTGCAGAAGCGCTCGTCATAGATCTCTTCCGCCCATACTTCGATACGATCGAGCATACCGACGAAAACAAGACCTTTACTCGCTTTCATATACGCTTTCAGCTTGGCCGGCAAAACGAATCTGCCTTGATTGTCTTCCGTCATTGTGTAAACGTTGGCGTAGAACTTTCTGAGCATATTCATTTTTTCGTGTTCGCTTAACTTTGCCGAACGGGTGATCGGGCCGATAAGCGTTTCAAAATCGCTTTCGTTCATAAGAAAGGCGCATCCGTCCGTGCCGGCGGACATAACGAAATCCTTCCCTAACTTCTCACGAAGTTTAGAGGGGATCCGCATTCTGCCGCGGTCGTCCAACGATATACGATAATCGCCCGAATACATCCTTTTCTCCTTTTTTCATTTTTGAGCGTAAGCCATTTTGCAATTATATTCTAACACAACACTTTTCCATTTGCAACCATTTTTTTCCCAATTTTTTAAAAAATTTTTTAAAACGCAAAATAATGGTATGTTTTTGAATATTTTCTAAAGTTTATATCGAAAAATAGCGTGGAAATTTTTCCCTAAATCTTTTAAATAAATGTGGTTGCGTAGGCAAAAAAAGCATGTTAAAATAGATTAGATGAAAATTTATGTGATCAGCGACCTGCATTTAGGGCACGCCGTCAACAAACCGATGGACGTATTCGGCGGAAATTGGGTGGGCGGTTATTGGCAAAAAGTGCAAGACGATTGGAATAAAAAAGTAACAAGTGAAGACGTCGTTTTACTCGGCGGCGATATCTCTTGGGGCATGACGCTGCAAGAGGCTCTGCCCGACCTTCTCGAGATCGACTCACTTCCCGGTCAAAAGTTTATCATCCGCGGCAACCACGACTATTGGTGGGCGAGCATGGCGAAGATGAGTTTACTTCCTCTTTCGAGTATCCGTTTCATCCAAAACAGCGCTCACAGGATCGGCGATCATATCGTATGCGGAACGCGGGGGTGGACGGTTCCGGAAAACGCGACGCTTCAATCGGCCGAAGATAAAAAAATATTCGATCGGGAATTGATACGACTCGAAATGACTCTTACCGAAGCGAATAAATTGCGTACGGGTAACGAAAAGATCGTTTGCATGACCCATTACCCCCCCTTCAACTCGAAGTTCGAGGATTCTCCTTTCACTTCTTTGATCGCAAAACACGACGTCGATACCGTCATATACGGACACTTACACGGCAATTCTTCTCGCTATGCTTCCGTCGTACGCAAACAAAACATTCCCTACTATCTGACCTCTTGCGATTATCTGAACAATACTTTGCTTGAATTGTATTGATATTTGACACGATCGTTTCTAATCGGGCTTCGTTCTTACGGACGAAGCCCGATCCTTTTCTCTTTAGCCGTTTAGCGCGGAAAGATCGGCGTGGAAAAAGTCGATCCGCACGCTTCTTGCGTATATTCCTGAGCAGGTCCGAGTATAAGGTAGCCGTAAGACGGTACGACAAGCAGGACGACTGCCGTTACTTTTGTGATAATGGTTACGCATGCGTTCGTGTTTACGATATTATCCGCCGTAAGTACGTTTTGCAACCCGTTCAGAACAACGGTACTTTCGACCGTGGGCGAAATAAGCCCCTCTTGGGGCACGCGCATGATCAGATCCTGATCGAATACGATCGAAGCGGTACCATTGATCAAGGCCCCTGCCTGATTTGTCGCAACAACGGTCACGGGGACGTTCAACGTAAAAGTCACGCGAGAACACGGCGATCCGGATAATGGCGTGATAGACAGATCGGACAGCGTAGCGTTTCCGTCGCTACTTACGCTTACGACGGATACGGGAGTTTCCCCGCCGAAATCGACCGTAAGCGAAGCCGAAATGCTTCTTTGTTGAACGCACGCGTCGAAGACTTTTTTCGTCTCGACGCACGTCTTATCGCAAACGTTCCCGTTGCTGCAACAGATGGCAGGAGAATTACAATTTCTGACAGAACAACAAGCCATAATAATTAATCTCCTTTTCATACATCTACTACATCCTATGCCTCGCCGAGACAAAATGTTTACTGACCGAATAACGGAGATCGATTATTATATAGTTAATTAAAAAGAAATAGAATTATTCTTCCGCGCCGACGATCAGGTCTATACGATCGCAAAGTTCTTTCGAGCCGATATCGGAATAAGAAGAACAGGTAAAAACGTTATCAACGCCCACGCCGACGCAAGAAGCGATCGCCTGACGGCGCTTTGTCAGTTCCGCGCGGGAGACTTTATCGCATTTTGTGGCGACAAGAGTAAAAGGAATACGATAATAATAAAGATAGTCGAGCATCTGCTTATCCTCGACGTCAGGATCTCTGCGCACGTCCAAAAGAACGAAAACGTGTTTTAATCCGATCGAGCGTTGCAAATAGGTCTCGATCAGACGCCCCCACTTCTTCTTTTCGGCGTCGCTCACTCGCGCAAAGCCGTATCCGGGTAAATCAACGAGGACGAATCTGTTCCCGTCAATACCGAAATAATTGATAAGGCGCGTCTTTCCCGGTTCTTTACCTACTTTTGCCAACTTATTATTGCGACATAAATAGTTTATTAAAGAAGATTTGCCGACGTTGGATTTACCAACGACGGCAATTTCTATCGGATAATTTTCGGTGAGTCCGGCTACGTCGCCGACGCTCTTCAAAAAGACGCCTTTCTTTAACATTTTACGCGATCTGCTTACGTACGATCTTAGGAGGCAGTTTTTGCGTTATGCACTCCGGATCGACGACGACCTTGACGACGTCGGGGTCGGACGGTACGTCGTACATAATATCGAGCATGGCCTTTTCTACGATGGAACGGAGACCTCTCGCGCCCGTTTTCAGGCTGATCGACTTTTTGGCGATCTCGCGCAGAGCTTCGTCGGTGAATTCCAATTCTACTCCGTTAAGCGCAAGCATCTTCGTATATTGTTTTACGAGAGAATTTTTCGGTTCTTTCATAATGCGAACAAGATCGTCTTCGGTCAATTGATCGAGCGCGGCCACAACGGGCATACGTCCGACGAACTCGGGGATCAGACCGTACTTAATCAGGTCATCCGGTTGCAAGTCGCGCATACTTTCTTCATAATTGCCGTCCTTGCTTTTCAAACTGCCGCCGAAACCGAGCGAAGAAGAATCCTTACGCTTATCGACGATCTTTTCAAGTCCGACGAAGGCACCGCCGCAAATAAAGAGGATATCGGTCGTGTCGATCTGAATAAAGTCTTCTTGCGGGTGCTTTCTGCCGCCGTGCGGGGGCACGTTGGCTACGGTCGACTCGATGATCTTAAGGAGCGCTTGCTGCACGCCTTCGCCGCTGACGTCGCGAGTAATACTGACGTTTTCCGTCTTACGGCAGATCTTGTCGATCTCATCGATATACACGATCCCTTTTTCGGCTTTCTTTACGTCGCCGTCGGCTGCCTGGATCAACTTTAACAAAATATTTTCGACGTCCTCGCCTACGTATCCCGCCTCGGTCAACGTCGTCGCGTCGGCAACGCAGAACGGTACGTTAAGTATGGTCGCGAGCGTACGCGCGAGCAAAGTCTTACCGCTACCGGTCGGACCGAGCATCAGCACGTTGCTCTTTTCAAGTTTGACGTCTTCGTCTCCTTTGTTCGATCCAACTCGCTTATAATGGTTATAAACGGCTACGGAAAGGATCTTTTTCGCGGCATCCTGTCCGACGATATATTCGTCCAGTCTTTGTTTGATCTCATGAGGAGTCGGCAGGCTCTCGGCGCTTTCCGTCTTGACTTCTTCTTGAGAACTCTTTGCGGCAAGAATGTCTTCCAGTACTTCGTTGGCTCTGGATACGCAAAGATCGCAAATAGAGATTCCTTTGGCTCCGGCAATAAGAATATTGGCTTCTTCGGCGGTCCTGCCGCAGAAAATGCACTTATCGCTGTTTACTTCAATGGTGTTTTTCATTTAGCACCGTCCTTTCTCGTCACGAAAACCTTATCGATCAGTCCGTATGCTTTCGCCTCTTCCGCATCCATATAATAATCTCTTTCCGCGTCCTTAGCTACTTTCTCAAAGGGCTGGCCGCAGTTTTCGGCCAAGATACGAGTCATTTTTTCTTTCGTCTTCAATATTCTGTCGGCAACGATGGCGATCTCTGTCGCTTGTCCGGAAACGCCGCCCGAAGGTTGGTGGATCATGATCTCGCTGTTTGCGAGAGCGAATCTCTTACCTTTGGTCCCCGCGCTCAGCAAAAAAGCGCCCATACTGGCGGCAAGGCCGACGCAGATGGTACTCACGTCGCACTTGATATAATTCATCGTGTCGTAGATAGCCAGTCCGTCGGTCACGGAACCGCCCGGGCTGTTGATATACAAAAAGATATCCTTATCGGGGTCTTTCGTTTCCAGGAACAGAAGCTGCGCGATGATACTGTTCGCCGAATCGGTATTGACTTCTCCGCTCAAAAATATGATCCTGTCTTCAAGCAATCTCGAATAGAGGTCATAGCTTCTTTCTCCGCGCGAGTCTTTTTCTATAACGTAAGGAATGTTGTACATATAGATACCTCCTTATTGTTGCGGCCAAGCATTCGGCCGTATTTCACTATTCTTTCTTTCGCCGAAAGTAATATACTTTCGATTTCCTCTTTTTTCACAAACTCCCCAAAAGCACGTTACCTTTGGGGAGAATGCTTTGTTTTATTTTGTTATATATCGAAATTATTCGATGGTGTTATTGGACTTCAGGAAGTCGAAGAACTTTTCGACCATCATGGTATTGGCAAGGTAATTGATATAATCGGCCTTCGCCTTGCTTTCGTCCATACCTTGTTCTTCGAGCTTGGCCTTGATATCTTCGGCGGTTACGGTGATCTTTTCTTCCTTGCAGATAGCTTCGATGATCAAACGGCCCTGAACGTTATGCAGACAAGCCGGTCTCTCTTCTTCACGGATCTTCTCGACTGTCGTATTCGCGTATTTAAGATAATCCTCGAATTTCAATCCGTAGCCTTTCATGTTGTTTTCCAGCTCGTGAACACGATAGTCGATCTCTTCTTCGATCATAACGTCGGGGATCTCCATCTCAGTATTCTTAATGATAGCGTCGAGAATGTCGTTTTCGAGTTTGGCGTCGGCATTACGGGTCTTATTGTCGCTGATCTTCTTGGCGATCTTTTCTTTCCACTGATCGACGGTGTCGATATCATCCTCGATATCCTTTACGAATTCATCGTTGATTTCGGGGAGTTCTTTTTTCTGAACTTCATGGATGGTAATGGCGAAAACGGCTTCTTTACCGGCGAGATCGGCGGCATGATATTCGGCCGGGAAGGTCACGGTGATATCTTTGCTTTCACCGGCTTTCAAACCGACGACTTGTTCTTCGAATCCGGGAATAAAGGAATGACTGCCGAGTTCAAGAGTTTGCTTTTCGGCCGTTCCTCCCTGGAACTTCTCTCCGTTTACGCTTCCGCTGTAATCGAGCACAACCGTATCGCCAAGCTCGGCGGCGTCCTCTTTCGTCACGAGACGGGCACGCTTATTTTGCTCTTTTTTCATCTCGGCTTCGATCTCCTCGGCGGTGGCCTCGGTCGCTTCGCGCTTAAAGGTCATACCTTTGTACTGTCCGGGTACGACTTCGGGAGCGACGACAACGGTGATGGTCGCCTTAACGCCTTCGGCGGATACTTCTTTAACGTCGACCTGCGGACGATCGATAACGTCTAACTTTTCTTTATCGAGGATCTCTCCGTATTGCTTGTTCAAGCAGTCGTCGAGAGCTTCTTCGTAAAAGAATTCCATTCCGAAGCGTTGCACAAGAATACTGAACGGGACCTTACCCTTTCTGAATCCGGGCAAGTTATACTTGAACTTGTTCTTGTTGAAAGAACTCTTGATCTGTTCTTCCCATTCTTCCTTGTTGACGGAAAAAGAAATCTCAACTTTGGTTTTGCTCAATTTTTTCAGCGAGTATTCCATTTATTTTTACCTCCATAAAAGTAACTCATCATTTTTGTTGTTATATAGTATCAAATTTTATATATTTTGTAAACTATTTTGAACCGGTATTTTACAACCATATAATAAATTTGACCGCGACAAATGTCGAAAAACCGGTAAAACGCGCGAAAAGCGTCTTGAAGAGAAAACAAAAAGGCCATGCGCCGCGACGCATGGCCGATAATACAAAATTCTTTTACAGCAAAATACAAAGCACTCCGCCCTTTCCTTCGTTCACGATCCTCGTCATGGTTTTACGCAATTTGTTGAGCGTATCTTCGGGCACCTGCGTCAACTTCGTATTCATGTCCTCGCGAACTAAGTTACTTAGGCTCATTCCGAACATATTCGTATTCCATACTCCTTGCTTGTTTTCCGCAAACTCCGCTTTCATACTTCCGACCACCTCTTCGCTCTGTTGTTTCGATCCGATAGTAGGCGAAATTTCCGATCCGACGTCGACGCGAACGATGTGATAAGACGGAGCCGTCGCCTTCAATCGTATTCCGTACTGATTGCCCTTTTTGACAAGTTCCGGCTCCGATAAGTCGATATCCGAAAGCGACGGCATGATCAAGCCGTATCCGTCCTCTTTTACTTTATCCATCGCAACGCGTATCTTTTCGTAATCGTTATAAGATCCGGATAACTTCTTTACGTAGGAAAGCAAAGAATAATCGTCCGGGATATCCAATCCGCATTCAGAACTGAGCACCTCGTAATATGCGTCTTTCTTCGGTAAGCATACCATATCGATACAGCCGGTAGAAAGGTCAAATTTTGTTTCCACAGATACAAATATTTGTTCGTTTTCGAATATTTTATCAAGTTTATATCCATCGGACATCTTTTCGCATCCGTTGCTTCCGTCTTTTAAAGCAGTAATACACTTTGCGATCATATCGGACGAACAGGACAAAGAACGCATCCACTTCGGCAGCTTCATATTGATATATCGAATGGGGAATTCGTATAATATTTTAAGCATGATATCGCATAAAGAATCCTTATCCAATTTCGTGACGTCGCAAAGTACGACGGGCACGCCGTATCTCTCCGCCATACTCTCTTTCAGTCGGACGGAATCGGTGCTTTCCGGTGTTTTTGAGTTTAAAATAATAACGAATGGTTTTCCGCACTCTTTCAATTTTGCGACCGCTTTTTCTTCGGCGTCAATGTACCTGGCCCTTCCGATATCGGTTATCGTACCGTCGGTCGTCACGAGCACGCCTACGGTAGCATGGTCGGAAATGACTTTTTCCGTACCGATCTCCGCCGCTCTCTCGAATGTCATTTCTTCTTCTTGCCAAGGCGTTTTTATTAAACGCGGTTTATCTCCTTCCGTCTGTCCGAGCGCTCCTTCGACGACGTATCCGACGCAGTCGATCAGGCGAACTGCGGCGCTCATTTTATCGAATTTAATGGTTACCGCCTCGTTCGGAACGAATTTGGGTTCGGTCGTCATAATGGTTTTTCCGTCGCCCGATTGCGGAAGTTCGTCCATCATCCTCGCTCTTTTATTAGCGTCGGACACCTGTCCGAGGACGTTAACTTCCATAAATTTTTTAATAAACGTCGATTTTCCCGTTCTCACGGGTCCGACGACGCCGATATAAATATCGCCGCCCGTACGGGTGGCGATATCGTCGTAAATATTGTCATTCAGCATAGCAAATAGCCTCCCAGATTATTATGGTAAGACTATATGCCGGCGATCATTTTTTTATTCCTTGCAAGAAAGTTCC
>CACXDF010000285.1 GCA_902766325.1 uncultured Eubacteriales bacterium
ACGATCGGAGAACTGTCCGAGCGAAAACACTACGTCAATATCTGGAACGACGACGATAACGGACTTGCGTACGACAACACCAACTCCATGGGCTATCACGAATACTTTCAACTGTGCGAAGACTTAGGAGCCAAGGCGCTCCCCATTCTCAACGCCGGCACTATATGCCAGTTCAAAATGGAAAAGGACGGGAAATCTTATTCTCAATGGGAAAAAGCTCACCGCACCGGCGACGTCTCGGACGAAGAATGGAACGCCTATCTGACCGAATTCGCCCTGACGCCCGGCACACCCGCATTCGACGCATACGTGCAAGATATCCTTGATCTGATCGAATATGCAAACGGAGATAAAAATACCGTTTGGGGTTCCGAACGCGCTAAAAACGGTCACGAAGATCCGTTTCGTTTACAATACATCGGCATTGGCAACGAAAACTGGGGCGACCTGTATTGGCGTAATTTCGATGCGATCTATACCGTGCTGAAGCAAAAAGCGCCGGAAATTACCGTCATATCTTCTGCAGGGCCGTTTTTCGACGGAAAAGAGAAAGAAGAGTCCTATCGTATTATCGATGAAAAATATCTCGACACAATCGTGGACGAACATTATTACCTTGATAAAGAAAAAATGTTTCGTAATTACGACTATTACGACTCCTACCCCCGCGACAGACAGGTGTTCGTCGGCGAGTACGCCACCACCTGTTACTTTTTCGGGAAATACCTGACAAAAAATAATCTGTGGTCGGCCGTCGAAGAGGCCGGCTATATGTGCGGATTCGAGCGTAACGGCGACGTGGTAAAAATGGCCTCGTACGCGCCGACTTTTGCTAAGATCAACGCCCAGCGTTGGAAAATCAATCTGATCTGGTTCGACTCGCAGAATATCGTTCTGACGCCGAATTACTTTAATCAAATGCTCTTTTCAAATAACGTCGGCGATCGCGTCTTGAAAGACGATCTGAACGTCAAAGGCGTGACGACTTCGGCTACCGTCGACGAGGACGAACAAGTTATTTATTATAAAGTCGTCAACAGTAACGAACGCGGGATCGACCTGAGGATCGACTTGTCCGGTTTCGGCGCCGTCAACGCCGCTTCCGTACAATACCTGGCGGCGGAAAGTAAAGCCGCCTGTAACGAGCTCGGCTCCACCACCATCGCACCCGTACAAAAAAACTGCGACTGCTCCGGTAGTTCCGTTACCGCCGATATCAAAGGTCAAAGCGTCAACGTCATTCGCATCTACTACGGCGATAACGACGGAAAAAACGCCTATAACCTGCCCTCTCTTCCCGCCACGATGGAACAAAGGCTCACCGCCTATACCAAGCCTTATCTTACCTTGCAAAAACTGCTCGCCATCGTCATTCCCTGCGGCGTTACGCTCCTTGCCATCGCGGGCATTCTGTCCGTCAAAGCAATAAAAAAGATCCGACGGAAACGTCGGATCGGATAAGTTTTTTGGGAATAACGCTCAGCGCGCGCTTTTGTCCACCCCGAGTATCTTATACAGGATCACATAAAGCTGCGCCGCTTCTTCCGCGCTAAGCGCAACGCAGGACGAAACCATTTTTCCCGGGATGGAGACCGCCTGATCTTTCAGCTTCTGTCCCGCTTCGGTCAACGTCACGAGTAAGGTTCGTTCGTCGGACTCCGGACGGGTGCGGACAACATACCCTTTCTGCTCCAAACTCTTTAATACCGGCGTCAACGTGCCGGAATCAAGATACAGTCTTTCGCCCAGTTCTTTGACGCCGACTTTTTCTTTTTCCCACAGTACGAGCATCGTAATGTACTGCGTATAGGTCAGATCAAGCTCGTCCAAAAACGGCTTATACCTCTTCACGATCTCTTTGGACGCAGCATACAGCGGAAAACAGATCTGATGATCGAGCCGCAAAGCGTCGTACTTTTTATCTTCTTTCAGCATTTTATTTCGCCTCGTCGTATGCTTTACGCACGGCCTTGGCCAACTGATCCATACACGAAGTCGGCCGTCTGCCACAGGTATTACCGAGCAGTTTTTCTTCGATCTGCTCTACAGTCCATCCGTCGAGGATCTTACTGAGCGCTTTTAAGTTGCCGGGGCAACCGCCCGAAAAACGAATATTGGTCACCACGTTGCCGTTGAGATCGAACTTAATATCCGGCGAACAAACGAATTGCGTCTTATATGTGTATTCCATAAAAGCCTCCTGTTTTTTACTTTGTAATTATAACAGTTTTGCTACGTCCTCGTCAATCTTCTCCGGCGTGGTCGTAGGCGCGTATCTCGCAACGACGGTACCGTCGCGGGCAATAAGGAACTTGGTAAAGTTCCATTTGATCTTTTTTCCGAGCGCGCCGCCCTTTTGATCTTTCAGATAGGTATAAAGCGGTTCTTCTTCCGGCCCGTTGACCCTGATCTTGGCAAACTGCTTAAAGGTGATCCCGAATCTCGCCTGGCAGAAAGACGCGATCTCCTCTCCCGAGCCCGGCGCCTGGTTGGCAAACTGATTGCACGGGAAGTCCAAGATCTCGAATCCTTTTTCATTGTACTTTTCGTACAGGTCTTGCAAACCGTCGTACTGCGGCGTAAACCCGCACCCCGTCGCGGTGTTGACGATAAGGAGCACCTTGCCCTTGTAGTCCGCCATGCAGACGTCTTTACCTTGATTGTCCTTTACCACGTAATCATAAATGCTCATTATTGATTTCCTCCTTATTTTGATTTTGAGCAATTTGATTGAGCACAATTGAATTATATCATCGAAAAAACAATCTGTCAACGATTTTTTGATAAAATCAGAAATTTTTCAGAATTATCTTTTTAATCGCAACCTCGTGGTCTTTATCAAAAATATTATTTACAATTGATATTGGAAAATATCATATTTTTATGGTATACTTGTTTTATGCA
>CACXDF010000286.1 GCA_902766325.1 uncultured Eubacteriales bacterium
ATTCGCCACTTATTCAGCCACTTCTACGCTGACTTGCTTATATCTTTTATCCCTCGTACCGGCCTCGCTGAAGCGAACGATCCCGTCGCAAAGAGCGAAAAGAGTGTCGTCCTTACCGATACCGACGTTGGCTCCGGCATGGAACTTGGTCCCGCGTTGACGCACGAGAATGTTACCACCCTTGCAAGCCTGTCCGTCGCTCTTCTTCGGTCCCAGTCTTTTGGATTCGCTGTCACGACCGTTTCGAGTGCTACCCATACCTTTTTTATGGGCAAACAGTTGAATATTGATAAACATTGTCTATTCCTCCATTTTTACAAAGGCGCTATAGCCTTTCTGAATGTCCCTCAGTCCGAGTTCCATCGTTTTCAGGATGGCTTCCGTCCGTATCCGCTCCTCTTCGCTTTCGGCTTGGGGAACGACGAATGATAAATGACCGTCCTTTTTGATATACTCGACCTTTCGGGAGGAAAACTCGATCAGTCCCAAAAGAGCCGCGCATGCGATACTGCTCACCGCGCTGCACACGACGTCTTTGCCATATTCCGCATAGCCGGCGTGCCCCTTTATTTCGACTTTTTCGATTACGTTATCCTTTTTTGTCAATTTGATACGGATCATATCGCAAAAACAATCTTATTACAGAGCGATTTTGGTGATTTTGATCTCGGTATACGGTTGACGATGACCTTGACGCTTACGTTCGTTCTTCTTGGCTTTGTACTTGAAGATGTTGATCTTCGGGCCTTTACCGTTCTTCAGAACGACCGCTTCGACAACAGCGTTTTCCACGGCCTTGCCGACAGAGATCTTTCCGTCTTCGCAGACGAGAATGACTTTGTCGAAACGAACCGTTTCGTTTTCCGCCTTGTTCATGAATTCTACCTTCAAAACGGAATTCTCTTCCACTTTGAATTGCTTTCCACCGGCTTCGATAATAGCGTACATAAAAACATAACCTCCTTTCCTGAAGACTCGCTATCGGGGTGGCAAATCGCGCTTAACATATTACCCTTTCTATGCGGCTTTGATTACTTTATCACACTTTGTCAAAAAATGCAAACGAAAATAAACGATTTTTTAACAAAAAGATTCTTTTTCGGCGTTTTACCAAAAAAGAATCCTTTTCCCTTTGAAAATAAAATAAGTATTCTTACGCTTCGGTCTCTTCTTCCGACGGCGGAAGAGCGTCGTGCGCTTCGACGTCGATAACGAGCGGTTCTTCCGCGGCCGCCACGGCAGGCGCCGCCTCCTGTTCGGTCTTTTTCTTATCGGCCTTTTTCTCTTCTCTTTTCGCGCGTCGATCGGCCAGCTTTTCTTTACTCTTTTGCAAGATCGCCGACGTGATACCCGCCATCCCTTCTTTGACGTTTTTGAATCCGTCCATAGTAGCGCGGACGTTTTCTACCACTTTAAGAGGCTTTTGATAAGTCTCTTTTACCTTCTCAATATCCTTTTCCACGCCTTTTTTCAGTATGCCGAAACAATAATTGGCGTATTCGAAAATAACGTCGAAGACGATCTGCAGCACGAGGAAGGCCGGCATGACGATGGCAAAAAGCAAATTCGGCAACGTAAGCCCCTCTCCGGCTACGGTCAAAAATCCGGATACGTTCAGTCCGACCCCGATACCGGTCAGGAGCAACTTTGACCAGCGGTAAACGCGTTTGACGACGCCGTACGTCTTCTTATTCGTTGCGTTTCTGTCAACGGATATGTAATAAACGAAAAAAGCGGCGTACAGGCAAGTGAGCGCAAGCAAGGTCACGTTGAGCGCAAAGTACCCGTTGCCCGCGACGATCCGATAAATAAGATAGGCGCTGTACAATAAAAGCGTCATGAATTTCCGGAAGGTGTTGAGGGTCTTGAGTTGTCCGGTGATCTTTTCGATCGCGGCCGTTGTGTTGGCTATCATATCGCCTCCTTAAACGGGCTTCCATGCCTTATAATAGAACAGGAGCAAAATGGGATAGATCTCCAATCTGCCGATGAGCATATCGAAAATAAATACGATCTTCGCAAAAACGCCGATCTCTGCGAAACCGCCCGCGACTTTGGATAAGCCCGGACCGACGTTATTAAGGCAAGTCGCCACAGCGGTGACCGCCGTAGAAAAGTCCATTGCGCTTTGTTCAATAGAAACGAGAATGACCGAGATAAAATAAATGATCATGATCAGCGCGAAATAGACGACTACGTTTTTGACGACGTTTTCTTCTACGTTTTTCCTGTTGATCTTAACGCTGACGACGGTGCGGGGCGAGATGCTCTTTTTGATGGCGCGCCCGGACGCCTTTGATAGGATCATAACGCGGGATATCTTAAGTCCGCCCGCCGTGCTGCCGGCCATACCGCCGATGAACATACAGACGAAAAGCGTACTCTGCGCAAGAACGGGCCAGTTATCGAAGTTGGCCGTGCCGAAGCCCGTCGTACTGACGAAAGCGATGACTTGATAAGAAGAATAACGAAGCGTCTCTCCGAAAGAAGAATAGACCCTGTTCATCATCAAAGAAGCGGTAACAAGGGCAATGGCGACGAAAACGATACCGAACAGCCACCAAAGCTCTTCGTTCCTGAACGCCTGTTTGACGCGACCGATCATAATGAGATAAAAGACGTTCATATTGATGGAAAACAGCAACATGAAGATCATCGTTACGATCTCGACGGCGAGGCTGTTATACCCGCCGATACTTGCGTTCAAAGAACTGAATCCACCCGTGCCCGCCGTGGAAAAAGCGGTAATGAAGCTATCGAAAACGGGCATTCCGCACGCAAGCAAGGCGACGACTTCGATCAAAGTAAGAGCGATATAAATACCGTACAAAATACGAGCGGTAAAACGCAATTTACTGACCAGTTTTCCGAATTGAGGCCCCGGTATCTCGGCTTTGGCAAGGTGCACGATGGCGGCGTTCGTTTTCGGTAAAACGGCGATCACGAATACCAGCACGCCCATACCGCCGATCCAGTGAGAAAAACTACGCCAAAACAGCAAACTGTACGGAAGCGCTTCTATCTCGACGAAGATCGTCGCGCCCGTCGTCGTAAAGCCGGAGACGATCTCGAAAAGGCCGTCGATAAAAGAGGCGTGTCCGCTGATCGCAAAAGGCATCGCGCCGAACAAAGAAAGGATGATCCATGCAAGAGCGACCGTCAAGAAGCCCCCTCTTGCGTGTATGGTCGTATCTTTCGGTTTTTTGATAACAAAAGGCAGACCCGCCGCGGTCATCGCCGCGATGGTCACACCGAAAGCAAGCTGCGTGCCCGTCTCTCCGAACGAAAAAGTAAGGATAAAGGGAACGAATAAAAATCCGGCTACGATAAGAAGTATCTGACCGAGCAGATATGCCGACATTCGATAGTTCATCAGCGCTCCAATATCTCGTTCAGGTTGCCGGAATACTCTTGCAACGTTACGATCAAAACGGTATCGCCCGGATAGATCGCGTCGTTTCCGCCGGGAACGATCAACGCCCCGTTCCGAACGATGGCGGCGATCAGTGTGTCGCCTTTCAATTTCAGATCTTTAAGCGGCACGTCCACGCCCTCGAAGTGCTCGGACACGATAAACTCCAGTATTTCGACCCGGTCGTCGATGATACGATACAACTTACTGAATTTTCCGCCGCCCGAGCTCTCTTTACCGCGAACGTACCGAATGATCTCGTTGACGGTGGTGGTACAAATGGATACGATGCTTTGATTGCTTTTTTCTTCCCATAAGTCGGCCAAAGCGGGATTATCGACCTTTGCAATGACCTTTTTAACGCCTTTACGACCGGCGAAAAGAGAAGTCACGATATTTCTTTCGTCTATGCCGCAAAGAGCGATATAGGCGTCCATAGACCCCAATCCCTCTTCGTCGAGTAACGTTTGATCGGTGGCATCGCCGCAAACAATTTCCACTTTGTCGAGATTCTCATCCAAAAAATTGCATTTTTGTTCGTCGTTCTCGATGATCTTAACGGCAACGTTGGTCTTTTTTAATTCGTTCGCAAGATAAAAAGCGGTTCGGCTTCCGCCGGCGATCATGATCTTGTTGACGCCGCGCGGCATGCCCATTTCTCGGAAGAAAAGGCTGATATCTTTGGGCGAAGCGGTGATATAAATTTCGTCCCAGGCTTCCAAAACGAAATCGCCGTTAGGAATAAAAACGTTATTTCCGCGCTGAACGGCGCAGACGAGCAGTTTTTCCTGAAAGCGATGGGCGATCTTTTTCAGTTGCAGCTTATCAAGGGGCGACTTCGGCGTGACGACGACTTCGACCACCTCCACCTTGCCCGCGGCAAAGGGTTCGATCTTGATAGCGGAGGGGAAGCGGAGCAAACGGCTGATCTCCATTGCCGTTTCGTATTCGGGATTGACCAGCATGGACAAACCCAGTTCCACGTCGCGGAACAGCGTAAAGTATTCCGGCTTGCGAACGCGGGCGATGGTATCTCCTACGCCGAGCTTCTTTGCGACCATACAGCAAAGGATGTTCATTTCGTCGTACGGGGTGCACGCGATCAAAAGATCGGCGTCTTCCACACCGGCGTTTTTCAGTATCTCGGCGCTGACGCAGTTACCGACTACGCCCATAACGTCGAAAGAGTCGACTACGTTTTCGACAAGCGCAGCCTCCTTATCCACGACGACGAGATTATGCTCTTCAAGACTCAGTTCTTCCAATAACTTCCGGCCTACGTTCCCAGCGCCGGCTACGATGATTTTCAATAGATTATTCTCCTTGCAAAATCTTTTGCCACTCTATTTTATCATATTATTATTCGATTGTACATAATTTTTTCCATTTTGTTTTCTCAAGCCCTTTTCATCACGACAAAAAAGTGGTACAATAGAAGTATGATTATTGACAAAATAGAGACAAAACGCAACAAAACGACCGTGTTTTGCGGAGAAAAAAGCTATCCGTTCCACCTCGAAACTCTTCTTAAATACAACGTTAAAGAAGGCGAGATCGACCCGAAAACGTTCTTCGACGCCAAAAACGAAAGCGACAGGATCCTATGCCGACGGCAGCTTTACGCTCTGATCGACCGGTCGGAAAAGAGCAAATCGGCCTATATCGACGCGCTTGTCTCTCGCGGACATTCATATAAGATCGCCGTCGAAGAAGCGGACGCCGCCGAGGCAAAAGGGTTCGTCGACGACAGGCGGTATGCCGAGTGCTATCTGCACCTGCACGAAAAGACGAAAGGCTGGTATCGTATCGCAAACGAGTTGCGCGTAAAGGGCGTTCCGGCAGAGATAATCGACAGTCTGAAAGAAGACTTCGGCGATCACACGGACGAATGCATAAAACAAGCCGAAAAAATAATGAAAAACGTCGAAAACACCTACGAAAATCGACAAAAAGCATATGCTAAATTAATGCGGAAAGGGTTTTCTTCCGAGGAGATAGGCCGAGCCCTCGACAGATTCGGCAACGCCGATCCGGAAGAATGAGTCACTAAGAAAAAAACGTTGAAAAGGCGCAAAAATGTGCCTTTTATTTTGCTTTTTATATATTGACATCTTTCGGGGAATTATATATAATATTTGTATAATGAGTTTTTATACTTATCAATAAAAAAGTATTTCCGTAAAAGGAGTAGGCAAATGTCCAAAAAGAAGCAAAGAGAAGCAGAACTGAAAGAACAACAACAGGCTTTACTGCGCGAACAACAACAAGCGGCCGAAGCCGCCAAGGCGGAAGAAGAAAGACGAAACAGTCGTCCCATCGCCATGGAAGAATATTATAACATCGCCTACGCCAAAGAACGGAAGCGTTTGAACGAGATGTTCGGTCGTATCAACTACGGTTACTTCCCGGAAGAAAAAGAAACGGTAGAAAAGATCGTCTATAAAGAACCGGACAAAAACAAGTTCGTTCGTGTGGAAAAATATAAGAAAAAGAAGAGCGCGGCCGGGTTCTTCCTGTTTACGACCATCCTTTTCGCCGCCGCCGCCGTTTTCTTCGCGTTAGAAGCGTTCGGCATCATCAATCTCCTCCCCTGACGTTTATTTAAAATGTTAATTTAGCCCTCGGAATGTCCGAGGGCTTTTTGTTTGATAGCAAAAACTCCCTTACGCAACGCGCCGAAAGGGAGTTTTTTTTATTATCCTTATTATAATACCCGCGTTATTTACGCACGCAGATATTAGCTTCGCGGAGTTGCTTTTCGGTAACTTCGCACGGTGCGCCCATCAGAAGATCCTGCGCGTTTCTGTTCATGGGGAACGCGATGATCTCGCGGATGCTGGGTTCTTCGCCGAGAAGCATGACGATCCTGTCTACGCCGGGAGCGATACCCGCGTGCGGCGGCGCGCCGAACTTAAAAGCGTTATATAGTGCCGAAAACTTCTTTTCGATGACGCTTTCGTCGTATCCCGCGATCGCAAAGGCCTTGACCATGATTTCCGGATCGTGGTTGCGGACGGCGCCTGAACTGAGCTCGATACCGTTGCAAACGATATCGTATTGATAAGCGAGAATATCGAGAGGATCTTTGGTGTTGAGAGCATCCAATCCGCCTTGCGGCATGGAGAAAGGATTGTGACAAAATCCGAGTTCGCCCGTTTCTTCGTCCACTTCGTACATGGGGAAGTCGCAGATCCAGCAGAACTTAAAGCAATCTTTTTCGCAGATATCCATAGCCGTGCCTAATTCGTTACGAAGAATGCCGGCGCACTTTGTCGTGTGCAGTTTGTCTTCGCCGGCAACGAGCGCGACAAAACAATCTTTATCGGCGCCGATCGCTTTTTTAAAGTCGTCGAGTGCGGGCGCAATAAACTTGCTCACGCCGCCGGACACAGCGCCTTGCGCGTCTAATTTGCACCAATAGAAGGCGCAGGTCTCTTCCTTTTCTTTAACGAATTCCACTAAAGAATCAATGTACTTACGGGGTTTATCGAAGCCTTTGCAAACGATAGCCTTGACCGTTTTTCCTTCGAAAAGCGGGCTGAGAGACCCAACTACGGAGGTCACGTCGGAAAGAACGAGCGGATTCCTCAGATCGGGCTTATCGCTGCCGTATTTTTCCATCGCA
>CACXDF010000287.1 GCA_902766325.1 uncultured Eubacteriales bacterium
ATCGCCGCGGATACCGAACGTGGCTTTTTCCGTCGCGCCGACGTTTTCGTATCCGGCCGAGATCAATTTTTCGGCAAGATCATACGTATCGATCTTATCGCCGATCTTAATTTTTATTATATGGGAATCCAAAAGACATTTTTTAGGATACTTTTGCAGCAACGAGTCGACGGTAACGATCAGAGACAACTTTCCGTCGGAAAGCCCTTTCAAACAGGACAACCGCTCGTACAACAAGCTGTAATCGGTCGCCTTACGAGCGATCAGTACGTCCTCTCTCTCCGGCAAAAGAGCCACCGTTCCGTCGCCGTACTCGCGTATCCTTTCGTATGCCCTGCGCGCCGCGACAAGATCGGAAACGATATAAATAAACGGCTTGCCGCAGAAGGACGCGACGTGATAACGGGCGTTTTCGCACCCGCAAAAAACGCAAACGTTTTTACCGCTTTCGACGCCTTTCTTTATACTCGATAATTCTCCCTTTACGGGAGAAAAAACTCTGTCCAACATTATTTGATATTGTTGCCGTCCCTCATCAGTTTTTCTTCGTCGCCGTCGCGAAGATAGTTGTCGATAATATCGGCCGCCTTCTTGAAGACCTCTTCGAAGCGAGGTTTGTCGGCGGCGGAAATGCGCCCCAAAACGTAATCCTTGAGATCGTACTCGTTACGACCGATGCCTATACGGATGCGCACGAACTGTTCCGTTCCCGCTTTGTCCACCACGCTCCTCATGCCGTTATGCGTTCCGGCACTGCCGGACAGACGGACGCGTACGGTATAACGCGGGATATCGATATCGTCGTAGATCACGATCATGTCCTGAGGCTTCATGCCATACTTGGTCAAAAGGCCCTTGACCGCTTCTCCGCTGTTGTTCATATACGTGAGCGGTTTGGCGAGCACCACCTTTTGTCCGCCGATCTGCGTCACGCACGTAAGCGCGGAGCATTCGATCTTCGTGGGCTTTTTACCCACCTTTTCAGCCAGCGCGTCCAACACGCGAAAACCGCAATTATGAAAAGTATCTTCGTATTCTTTGCCCGGATTACCCAGTCCGACTATTAACATTTGTTTCTCCTTTCCGCAAAAAAGTCTTTCATCAGCTTTTCGCATTCTTCTTTCTTTATTCCCGCCTCGTACGGTACTCTGTGGTTCATCCTGCCATCCGATACGAGGTCGTATAGACTTCCGCAACATCCTGTTTTAGGTTCCTTTACACCGTAAACAAGTTTCCCGACTCTCGCGTTTATCATCGCGCCCGCGCACATAGCGCACGGTTCTACGGTGACGTACAACGTACAGTCGTAAAGATATTTCGTTCCCAGTATCTTCTGCGCTTTTTTGATGGCTTTTATCTCCGCGTGCGCGAGAGAATCGTTGTCGCCGATCTTGGAATTGCGCGTCCTCGTTACGATCTCCTCTCCGCGCGCAATGACGCACCCGATGGGCACTTCTCCTCTCTTATACGCGATCTTAGCCTGCGTAAGCGCCGCTTCCATCATTTTCTCGTGCAATTTTTCCTCCGATCCTTTCCAGCAGGCCGATACTGCCTTCGTGCTTTAACAACAGTTCTTTCAGTTTATTTTCCGGACAGGGGTGTCCCCATTCCGACTTGCCGACTTCCACGGTCAAGCCGAGCCCGGGAAAGTTATTGCAATACCAGTCCTTCAATCCGCCCGCGGAACCTACGCTCTTTTTTAGCGGATATCCGATCGCCGCCGCGTAAGTAGCGGCTTCCT
This sequence comes from uncultured Eubacteriales bacterium, assembly GCA_902766325.1. Taxonomy (GTDB): domain Bacteria; phylum Bacillota; class Clostridia; order Christensenellales; family DTU072; genus CAG-1782. The sequence goes on from CACXDF010000287.1 coordinate 1,742, forward strand.
CTTTGTGACGGCAGTTTGGTCCGAATCCCCAATAGACCTCTTCTCCGAGAGCATGGTAGCTAACAACTACCGAGTATTTCTTTTCCCGAATAAGGTCGCAGACAGCTTTTGTTTCCGGCTCGCTCTCGGGATACGGCCCGATATAGTTTTCCGGTCCGGATACGATCACGTTGCGCGCTCCCGTTCCCCACCCCGCGTCGAAATTAACGTTCAGATCAACGCCGAAGGCGTTCGCCTTCCACATCCTTACGTCGCCGCCGAAAGGGATCCTCGGCCTTTCTTCTCCGCGTGCGACGGCTCTTCCGTCCGGATTAAGACAGGGGATGCAATCGGTGTTTTTCCCCTCCATCCGCCAAAGTTCGTACGTCAGGTCGCACGTAATATGCTCCCGCGCGTGGATGCCGCCGATAATAAGCACGGCCGCGTCCCCTCTTCCCGAGTGGAAAAGGGGTATCTCCCGTCCCAAGCGGGAATAACCTATGATCGTTTTTTTCATACTTTACCTTATGTAAAAAACGAATTATTTGTGATAGGGGGTATGGTGCAGGATGGTAAAGGCGCGATAAATCTGTTCACACAAAATAACGCGCATCATGCGGTGCGGGAAGGTCACTCTGCCGAAAGATATCTTTTCTTCGGCAAGACTTTTTATGTCCGCGCTGAGGCCCTCGCTTCCCCCTATCAAAAAAGTGAGCTCGCTTTTACCCGCGCTCGCCTTTTTATCGATCAACTCGGCCAAGTCTTCGGACGAGATCAGTTTGCCCTGCACGTCGCAAGCGACGACGCACCCGGATAACTTTTTTTTGATCTCGATTCCTTCCGCCTCGGGCGATCTGCCGTCGGGGATCTCGATCACCCGACATTCGCAGTATTTTTCCAACCACTTCGTATACTCTTTTACGCCTTCTTCCCAAAACTTTTCTTTCAGTCTTCCGACAGCCACGATATTGATCTTGATCATCTATCTGCCCACTCCCCACACGAAAGTAAAAATCGTGGAGACGATCATAATAACAGCCGCGCCGTACAAAGGAGCGTATTCATACCATCTGACGCCCGCTTTTGCCGTCTCTCGCACGATAGTAAGATCGCCGAAGATGTCGTCGACGTATTGCGTTTTGTTCGGATAATAGTATTCGTCTTCTTTTTCTTTGCGCAGTTCTTCCGACTGCGAAAACTTACCGATCAGCCATAACAAAACGGCCAGTATGATACCGAGGACCGCAATATAAACGAGCAGTACGAAGATGTTTTTGAAAAACACCGAATATACGCCTTCGCGGAAACCGGAAAAAACCCCCGTTCTTTGCGATGAAAATTGAGAAAAAACGGCGACTGCGTTATTTACGAAATGTATGATCATTCCGGGCACGACGCTACGCGTTTTTACGATCAGGAACGCAATGATAAAACCGACGACGAAAGTATATCCCGTCTGCAGAATGAACTGATGTCCGAAAGCGAACAAAATCGCGAGTAACAGGATTTTTTTTCGATCGTCTTCCACCTCCGAAAACATCTGCATACCGAGTCCGCGGAAATTGATCTCCTCGAATATTCCGGGCAAAACGGAAGAGGTAAAAAGCTCCATCGCAAGGATAGCCCACGCGATATCTCCAAGCGGATAAACCGTTCCGGCGACATTACCTTGCGAATAACCGATCAATCGTAAAACAGTGGTCCAAATGCCGGACAGAGCAGGCACGAGAAAACTGAGCAGAATGCCGACCGCCACGGCGAAAACGTAGATGATGGGGCGTATCTTTCTTTTCAGATAAAAACCCTCGAACGGGTCTTCTTTGACCCAAAAGCGATATAATAAAAACGGAATAAGTCCCATTCCCACCACTTGCGTCAAAAAAGAAAACAGCCAATCGTTCAAATAATCGCCGATATTGACGAATGGAATGACGATACGCATAAGCAGAAGCCATACCGTCGTTATAAAAAAGATCATGCTCGTTTTAAACGTCTTCGACATAATCGTTCGATCCCCTTTACGAAAAGAAACTGGCAGTTACCGTGGTCGTCCACATGACGCCCAAAACGATCAATAAGATGATCGTATACGGTTCCACCTTTCCCCCGTTTTTTTTGACGGCTGTCGTATTCTTCCAAACGAGGAACAAGCCCGTTGCAAGTAATATCGCGCCGATAGCGAGCGCTACGCCCAGGACAACGGGGTTAGTCCAGTTAGCCACGCCTTCGGTCCATCTCTCCAAAAAGAGCGCCAGAAAGTTATTGATAAAATGCGCGATCATCGTGAGCGTAATGTTTTTCGTTCTTACGTACAAAAAGCATAATACGCAACCGAGGAAGAATTGATGAACGGTTTGCGCCAGATTCAGATGGCTCAGACTGAAAAACAACCCTCCGAGCACAATGATCACCCATTCATTATTCCCCTCCATTCCTTCGCAAAACGTTTTACGAAACATCATTTCTTCTCCGACGGCCGGCAAGATGCAAACGAAGAGGATAGACAGGATCACTTCTCCGGCGGTCCCCGTCGGCGGTAGGATGACGGTGCTTTTGCTTCCGGACATAGTTAATGCTTTCTGCAAATAAAAATTGGGCAAAAGCGCGAACAAAAAAATACCGAGCGCGATCAGAACGGCAAAGGCGTACGGAAGAGGCTTTATGTTCTGCGGCCGGAAGAACTCTTCTTTAGGGATCCTTTTCACAAAAGAAAAGACACCCAATACGATCAAATAAGATAGTTGCGGAACGATATAACAGCCGAATACGTAGCCGGCCTCGTCGATCTGTTCGTCGCGACGTACCGCCTCCAACAAAAAAGTCAGGATCAAATTGGCCGTCAATGCGACCAGATAGCAAACAAGAGTATACGACTGCGTGATCTTTCCTTTCTCTTTCATGAAAGTAATACCGTATCCTTTTGCATAGCCACCCTGATCGTAACTTCTTTTCCCGCCCCGCATTTTTCGAGGTAAGAACGCGTCGTCCAATAGGCGAGCTCGCTTAGATTATTATTTTCGCTCAGATGTGCCAACAAGATCTTTTTCGTTCCGTTCTTTACCAGATCTCCGCACGTCAAAGCGCTTTCTTCGTTACAAAGATGTCCCGTATCGGACAAAATGCGTCTCTTGAGGTACTCCGGATAAGCGCCGCGAATGAGCATCTCTTTATCGTGATTGCTTTCCAGCACGACCTTATTACAGCCGAGCGCCATGCGCATCATACCCTTACTGATATAGCCCGTGTCGGTCATGTAACACACCGAGTCGTCTTCGTCCTTTATTACGAATCCGAGGGGGTACGCCGCATCGTGGCTGACGCGGAAAGGCATAACGTCCATAGAACCGAGTCGAAAACCCTTTTCGTCCACTTCCATCGTCCGCTTATACGGAAGGGGCACGATTTTTCCGATCGCGTCCAACGTTTCGGCATGGCTGTATACCGGTACAACGGCGGCTATCTCCGCGATAGAGCGGATATGGTCGGAATGCTCGTGCGTTACCAAAACGGCGTCCAGTTCGTGCGGTAAAACGCCTACCTGCGACAGCTTTGTCATCGTCGTCCTTGGGCTAAGTCCGGCGTCGATCAAAACACTGTTCTTTCCGTTGGTTACCACCATACAATTCCCCTTAGAGCCACTGCCCAGGGAATATATTTTCATCATTTTTTTCTTACAGAAGCGGGATCGTACCTAAATACATAACGTCCTTTCTGTCTTTCGCGGCGCCTTCTGCCAAAACGAAAGCCTTACAGACGATCTCGCCTCCGGATATTTCCACCAATTTTTCCAAAGAAGCAAGGCTTCCGCCGGTAGAAATAACGTCGTCGATAATGGCCACTTTTTTTCCTTCGATCAGCTTTTCGTCGTGAGCGGAAAGATACAGCGTTTGCTGTCCGGCCGTGGTGATGGATTGCGTCACCGTAGAGATGCCGTCCTGCATATACAATTTTTTGCTTTTACGCGCGACGGCATAGAATTCATGTCCCAATTCTCTCGCAACAACGTGAGCGAGTTGCAACCCTTTGCTCTCCGCCGTCAGGACGACGTCCGGATTTTTGTCTTTTATGCGCTCGGCGATCTTTTTACCGCAATACTCGGTCAGTTCTTGCGCGCCGTGTAAGTTAAAAAAGGCAATGGAGAGGTTTTCTCCGATCTGATACACAGGCAAATCTACTTTTTTGCCCACGATATCTACCGTATACGTTCTCATTTAGTTTTCCTCCGTAATATTGATCCTGTTTACTATATCTTCATAATATTCGATTTCCGAATTAACGATCACTTTTACGCTCGACGCGACGGTCGCATCGTCGTCGATCGCCGTAATGCGTCTGCCCAAAACAGTCGCCTCTCTCAAGTCGAGATCATCCGAACCGTTATAAGCAATAAGCGTCCAACTACCGCCTTTTTCCGCTCTGCCGCGCAAAACGAAATCGCGATAAGAGACCACCGTTTCCGATTCCAG
>CACXDF010000288.1 GCA_902766325.1 uncultured Eubacteriales bacterium
AACTACTTCGACGCGACTTTGGTCAAGAAGAACGGCATTAAGGATTATTTGCAGAACTGGTCCAGCGCGGTCCGCACCAGCGGCGTCGTACAACCGAGCAACGGCTTTATGCTCCGTTTGCCCAACAATAAGGATTCGTCGAGCGGCAGCGACGGCGGCACGCTCTCGTTTGGTAACGCCGGCATTTCGCTCCCGGGTACTTATCAGTACAAGGGTGAAAACTGGGTCATGAAAGAGACGGCCAACGGCTCCCGCCAGTTCACGAATACCAAGACTGTGTTGCTGTATATCAAGAAGAATTCCGAATTCAACTTGAAATACCTACCCATCATGAGCGTCGGTTATCGTACGCTTGAATGCGCGCAATTTATGAAAGAGATCGCCGATCTCGGATTCGGTCTCGGCGGTTGGGTCCTGAGTTGGTTTATGTCGCAGAACGAGATCAACGAGATCAGAGAAACGTCCATCTTGCTCCCGTGGCAGAAAGTTACGGTAACGGATAAGAACGGAGAAACTCTGGAAGGCGGCTTCGCTGCGATCGATACGAGCAGAAAGGGTATGTACTACAACCTGCAACTCGAATTCGATCTGAGAGGTCAGTATTACGAACCCTACTTCGAAGAACATGAAAAGAAACTGGGCGATTTCTGGCCGGCTAACCTGATCACGCTTTATAAGTGGAAGACCAGAGAAGTCAATACGAACAATCCCGTTTGGGTCGGCGGCAATTCCGCCGGGTACAAGTTCATCGTCAACGTCAAAGTTGCGATCAACTGATGAAAAAACAGCCTTTCTCCGAAGCCCTTTATCGGCTTCGGAGAAAACGGGCGTTTAAAGAGAAAAAAGAAGGCGCGATCCGTTTTTTCTTATTATAATAAGGATACGTCCGGCCGGGAAAAGGGAAACGGCTCCGTTTTAACGGGGCAAAAACAGGCGTGGCCACACCCGGATGGTTTTTGGAAAAAATATTCAAAAAACATGATAAAAACATTTGACACAAAGGGCGTTTTTGTGTAAAATACTGCTGTTGTCTTATAGGGATGATCCGGAAGGTTACCGACACACGCGGATAGTTTCCGAGGACTTACATACCGGCACGACCGGTTTGACTAACTGAGAGAAGGATGCCACCTTACTCGAAAAAGACAACAAAAATAATAATCGTTAGGTTAATACAGGAGGTAAAAATGGCAGGTCAAAAGATTAGAATCAAGCTCAAAGCTTACGACCACAATCTGATTGACAATTCGGCGGCTAAGATCGTAGAAGCGGTCAAGCTTACTGGCGCGAGCATCTCGGGTCCTATCCCGCTCCCCACCGAAAAGGAAATCGTTACAATTTTGCGTGCTACTCACAAGTATAAGGACGCAAGAGAACAGTTCGAACTTCGGACGCACAAGAGACTGATTGATATCTACAATTCCACGAGCAAGACCGTAGAGGCGCTTATGAAGCTCGATCTTCCCGCGGGTGTGGATATTCAGATTAAACTGTAATGGAGGCTTAAAATGAAGAAAGGTATTTTAGGTCGCAAATTGGGAATGTCGCAGATCTTCATGGCGGACGGACGTATGATCCCCGTTACCGTTATCGAAGCTACCCCTAACACCGTCGTACAGGTCAAGACCGTCGAAAAAGAAGGTTATAACGCGGTGCAGGTCGGATTCGGCGACGTGAAGCAAATCAAAGAAAACGTCTACAAGGGCGTCGGAAAGCAGGCTCAGGGCCACTTCAAACAGGCGGGCGTAGAACCCAAAAAGGTTCTCAAAGAATTCCGCTTCGACGATATCTCTTCTTATAAGGTGGGAGATACCATCGCTTGTTCTTCTTTCGCGGTCGGCGATATCGTTGACGTCGTGGGTAAGAGCAAAGGTAAGGGCTATGCCGGTGTTATCAAGAGATGGAACGCGCAGCGCGTCGGCTCCATGTCCCATGGTACCGGTCCTATCCACAGAAGCGTAGGTTCTATGGCGGCTAACTCCGACCCGAGCAGAGTCTTCAAGAACAAACATATGGCAGGCGAATTGGGTAACGAACGCGTTACGATCAAGAATCTCGAGATCGTAAGAGTCGACGAAGCCCGTAACTTGCTGTTCATTAAGGGCGGCGTACCGGGCGCGAAAGGCACCGTCGTCGTCGTCAAAGCGTAAGGAGGTAAATCATGGAACTCAAAGTTATTAACACCGAAGGCAAAGACCTCGGCAAGGTAACCGTAAGCGACGAGATCTTCAACGCCGATTTCAGCAGCGAAAAGCAAGCATTGGTGCACCAAGTCGTTGTTGCGCAACTCGCCAACAAGCGTCAAGGCACCAAGAGCACCCTCACTCGCACCGAGGTATCCGGCGGCGGTATCAAACCGTGGCGTCAAAAGGGTACCGGCAGAGCGCGTCAGGGCAGCATCCGTTCTCCCCAATGGCGTCACGGCGGCGTTGTTTTTGCGCCGAAGCCGAGAGACTTCTCCAAAAAGATCAACAAGCAGATGAAAAAGCGCGCTCTTTATTGCGTTCTCAGCCAAAAGGCCAATGCCGGTGAGATCCTCGTTTTGGATGCTCTGGAGATCGCCGAGGCCAAGACCAAGATCATGGCCGCTATCTGCAACAAGATCGACGCCGGAAAGAAGGCAATGTTCGTTCTCGGTAGCGAAAACAGCAACGTAACGATCGCCACTCGCAACCTTCCGGAAGCGTCCGTCTGCGATGTCGCTCTTATCAACGTATACGACGTCATCCGCGCCGGAAAGATCTTCTTGACGAAGGAAGCTCTTGAGAAATTCGAGGAGGCAAATAAATAATGAACGCATACGATATCATCATTAAGCCCGTACTTACCGAAAAGGGTTACAGCGGTATCGGCGAAAAGAGCTATGCTTTTATCGTCGCTAAGGCTGCCACCAAGACGGAGATCAAGACGGCAGTAGAGAAGGCTTTCGGCGTATCCGTCGATAAAGTCAACGTAGCAAACTATGACGGCAAGTTCAAGCGCATGGGCAGAACCGAAGGCAAGACGTCCGCGTACAAAAAAGCGTACGTGAAACTGACCGCCGACAGCAAGCCGATCGCTTTCTTCGAGAGCTTGTCTTAATCAGGAGGTAAGATATGGGAATCAAAAGATTTAAACCGTATACTCCGTCCCGCAGATCTTATACCGTAAGCGATTTTTCCGAGATCACCACGACCAAACCGGAAAAGAGCTTGCTCGAGTCTAAGTCCAAGACCGGCGGAAGGAATGCGACCGGAAGAATCACCGTTCGTCACATCGGCGGCGGAAACAGACAAAAATATCGTATCATCGACTTCAAGCGCAACAAGGACAACGTGCCCGCAGTGGTTAAGTCGATCGAATACGACCCCAACCGTTCGGCCAACATCGCGCTCCTCGCGTATGCCGACGGCGAAAAGAGATATATTCTCGCGCCTTTGGGCCTGTCGGTAGGCGACACCGTTATCAGCGGCAGCGACGTCGATATCAAAGTCGGTAACTGCCTCGCGCTCGCCGATATCCCGGTAGGTACCATGGTGCACAACATCGAGTTCCAACCCAACCACGGTGGACAGATCGCCCGTAGCGCAGGAAGCGCTTGCCAATTGATGGCTAAAGAAAACGGAAAGGCGACTCTTCGTATGCCCAGCGGCGAAATGAGATACGTTCCTCTCGCTTGCAGAGCTACGATCGGCCAGGTCGGCAACCTCGAACACGAGATCGTCAGCCTCGGCAAAGCCGGCAGAAAGAGACACATGGGCGTTAAGCCGACCGTCCGCGGTGTGGTCATGAACCCCTGTGACCATAAGCACGGTGGTGGTGAAGGTAAGAGCCCGGTCGGTCTTCCCGGTCCTGTTACGCCTTGGGGCAAACCTGCTCTTGGGTATAAGACCCGTAACAAGAGAAAGAACTCCGGCAGATTTATTATCAAGCGTATCAATTAGGAGGAAAAATGAGCAGATCTACAAAGAAAGGCCCGT
>CACXDF010000289.1 GCA_902766325.1 uncultured Eubacteriales bacterium
AACTATAATGAAAAAGAAAATTGCTCTTATCAGCACGATTTTGGCGCTCGCGCTCGTTTGCTCGGTACTGCTCGCCGCTTGCGGCCCCGCGTCCGATCCCGCCACGGCGAAAGACAACCTGAAAAAAGAAGGCTACAGCGCTACCGTTTACGACAGCGACAACGCGTTTGTCAAAATGGGATTATCCCTTTTCGGACTTGAAAAAGTAGCCCAAGTCCTCATTGCGTCCAAGTATGCCGACGACTCTTTTGAATTTTTGACCGTTCTGTACTTCGACAGTGCCAAAGACGCCAACGAAATGGTAGAAAAGGCAAAAGAATACGCCAAAGATCAAGAAAAAGACCAAGAAAAAGATCAGAAAAAGAAAGAAGGCGAAGTCGAATGGACCTTCGGCAAGAGCGGAAAGATGATCTGGTTCGGCACTAAAGCCGCCGTTAAAGCCGCTCGTTAAAAAAGTTAAACGCTAAAAAAACAAGAAGAACGCGCCGTTCCGGCGCGTTCTTCATATGTGCAATATAATTACTGTTCTTACCTGCCGTAACGGGTTATGACCGTACGGATAAAGGTATGATCGAGGTCGCCGAGGGCATTATAGTTGGTACGGTAGCGCCAGCATCCGTCCGGCTGACCGGGGGTATTCATACGGGTATCGCTACCGTATCCGCATAGGTCTTGCATCGGAACGATGGCGATATCGGCGCAGGACGCCATAACGTCGCGAATAAAGGCGCGCGTCGCGGGGCACTTACTGGCGCCGCTCGCCCACCCGTACTCGGGCGCGCAACCGACGAAACTAAGCGCTTCTTGCTGGGTGGCGCTGTCCAAACTGAGCAGCCATCCGAGCGTCGTATCGTTATCGTGCGTGGCCGTATAGGCGACGCATTCGTGCGGATAGTTATAGGGAAGATGGATATTCGTCTTGTCGCCGTCGAAACCGAACTGAATGACGCGCATACCGGGAATGCCGGTATCTTTCAAAAGCTGACGCACGTCGTCGTCGATGATACCCAAGTCTTCTGCGATGATCTTGAGGTCGGGTATCTCCTTATACAGCACGTCGAAAAGTTCTTTCCCCGGGCCCTTCTTCCACTTTCCTTCTTTGGCCGTCTTCGCGTCCGCCGGCACGGCCCAATAGTTGGCGAACCCGCGGAAGTGGTCGATGCGGATAATGTCGTATAAGCGGTGAAGATGCTTGATACGGCGCGTCCACCAGGCGTAATTATCTTTTTTCATGGCCGCGTAGTCGTAGAGCGGATTGCCCCACAACTGCCCGTCCGCGCTGAAGTAGTCGGGCGGGACCCCCGCGACCTCGGTCGGCTTATAATCTTTATCGAGCAAAAAAGCTTTCGGATCGGCCCACACGTCTACGCTGTCGTGCGATACGTATACCGGCACGTCGCCGAAAACTTCTATTCCCACGTCCGCCGCATACTTTTTGATCCTCGCCCATTGGGTAAAGAACAGATATTGTTCAAAGAGATAATATCCGAATTCTTTCGGATAAAAGACTTTGACCTTGGCCGCCGTACCGGGCGTGTGCTTTTTCCATTGATCTTCCCACGTCGTCCACGCCGCCTGATCGTGTATGCCTTTCAGCACCATAAACGCCGCGTAGTCGTTCAGCCAGTCGGCGTTTTCTTTGGCGAATCCTTCCACCTTGTCCGTCAGCTCCGGAGTCAAGCGAGAATAAGCTACGCGAAGAAGTCTGCCTTTGTTGCTTCTGGCCGCGTTATAGTCGGTCAGATAAAAGGCGTCTTTACATTCGGCCGAACAGATTTCTTCTTTGGTCAAAAGCCCTTCGGGAAGTCGTTCGAGGTCGATATACAAGAAATTCCCCGCATAGGCCGAAATGCCGCAGTAAGGAGAATTGCCCCACCCGAGAGAGGTGATGGGTAAGGTCTGCCATATCTTGAATCCCATCCCGGCAAACTCGGACAAAAATGCCTCCGCATTGCACGAAAAGCCGCCGATCCCATATTTACCGGGGAAGGAAGAAACGTTGAGTAATATACCCGCTTTGCGTTTACTTTTCATTTGTTCACTCCTAAAAAACGTTCTTACCTTTTTATCATAGCACCATTTGCGCCGGCGTTCAAGAGCCAATTCCTGTCAAGGCGACTTTTCTTCTCCTTTTTTCTTTATTGATTATTTCGTATTGAAAAGAACGGTAAGGTATGGTATACTTTTTCACCGGAGGTAGTATTGCTATGAAAAAACTGAAGATAGGTATTATCGGTCTTGGCGGCAGAGGATACAGCATGACGTCCGTACTGAACCGTATGAAGGACGTGGAGATCCTGGCCGTATGCGACTCGTATCAAGATCGCGCCGAAAAAGGCGGAAAACTGACCCAAAAGCATCATCCGCTCGTTACGACCGACTATCACGACGTGCTGAATATCCCCGAGATCGAGGCCGTTATGATCTTTACCGCGTGGGAAGCGCACATCCCGATCGCCATCGAAGCTATGCTCGCCGGAAAAGACGTCGGCATGGAAGTCGGCGGAGCGTATAAACTGCAAGACTGCTTCGACCTCGTAAAAACGGCGGAAGAAACCAAAAAACAATGTATGATGTTAGAAAACTGCTGCTACGGCAGATACGAACTGATGGTAAAACGCCTTGTCGACGAAGG
>CACXDF010000290.1 GCA_902766325.1 uncultured Eubacteriales bacterium
CGCGTGACAACGGTTGTCTTCGTTATAGACGCACAAAGCGTCGCATTGGACGACGGACGGGGCGTCTTGCAGAAATTCTTCGCTCGCCTCCATCTCCTTGAAGGTCTGTTCGAGCGCGCCGCCCGGACGCTTGATGCGGCTTTGGCAATTCGTTTTTTCCGACACGCTGATAAGTCCGGCGTCGCAATGGCCTTTGAGATTGTGTTGACAGTTATTACAGGTACATTTTAGTTGTAGCATGATCGTTTCTCCTTTATCGTAAAGTAGTATGTGAAGAATTCTTCGTCTTATGAAAAACTTTTTTCCGCGTACGTTGACAAGGGGGAGAAAGTAGGCTATACTGTTTCAAAAAGGAGGCATACGGCAATGAAAGTTATTTTACTTACCGACGTTAAATCTTTGGGTAAAAAAGGCGACCTCGTAACCGTCACGGACAGCTACGCAAAGAACTTTTTGATCCCCAAAAAAATGGTTGCCGAGGCAACAAAAACCGCGCAGAACGAACGTAACCAACGTATCGCTAGCGAAGAGAAGAAAAAGGCCGAAGAAAAGGCGGCGGCTCTCGCCATGTACGAAAAACTCAACGGAGCCTCCGTATCCGTCCGTATGAAATGCAACGAAGGACGGATGTACGGCAGCGTGACCAACGCCGACGTAGCCAAAGGTCTTGCGGATCTCGGCTTCGACGTGGACAAAAAGAAGATCACACTTCCTTCCGGCATCAAGAACCTCGGCTCTTACAGCGCCGAAGTATGGTGCTATAAAGAAACGGTAGCAAAGATCACCCTGAACGTTATCCCCGAATAGAGTTTTTTCGCGTACGCGCACGCGCGGACACGTCATTATTAAATAAAAGCGGTCCCCTTTTCGGAGACCGCTTTTCGTTTTTACTTTTTATCGGTTATTTATTTTTACGGGCGCGCTTGGCCGCTCTGCGCATGGGCCAATAGAAGATCAAAAGGACCATCAATATGACGGTGCAGAGAGCGGATATCCACGTAAGGGAGCTTACGCTGACTTTGACCATTTCCAGAATTTCGATTATCATATCGAGACCCTGCTGCATATCCGGCTGGCTTTCGATGATCTTCGCCGCGGCTACAGGCAGGTACTTTATAAGAAGCATCGGCAAACCGACGAAGAAGACGTGTGGCATCCAACCGAACATACGGGGGAAGAAAAGACCGACCGTCTTATTCTTGAAGAAAATGGTCTTAATGATGATCTTAATAAGGACGTACGCCCAGCAAGCCATAACGAAGAACAAGAAATATCCTACGTAAGAAAGAGCTTTGCCGACCATATCGACGACCTCGGGACTTACCTTACTCAAAAGCATTTCCACAATGTAGTTTTTTACGTCGTCCATATTCTTGATCTTCTTATCGGAAGAACCTTCTTCGCTTCCGGCATTTTCATCGGCGGCGTTGGCGGGACCGTTCTGATCGTTCGTCTTGTTCCCCGCATTATCTCCTTTCTGCTCTTCGCCGAAACCGAAGCCGTTAAAGAGACTGACGATCAGCGTCTCTTTCGAGAACTCTCCGTCAACGGAAAGACTATTGAGGACTTCTTCAAATTTGGTCGCTACCGTATTCTGGTATTCTTTGGCCTTGGCCGTCACGTCTTCGGAGGTGTATTCGTTACCGCTGCTCTTTAAAGTCTCTTCCGCGGCAACGCGATACATTTTGTACAAAACGGACGTTTCGGAATCGTCTTTCAAGAAGTTGATACTCGTCGCTTTGTTTCCGTCGAGAAGATCGTTCAACGTGTTAAGAAAGCCGTCGATAATATCGTCTATATCTTTCGGATAGACGTTATATTCTTCTAATCTGGCCCACACCTGCTCTTCGCTGATATTGTTCTCCGCCATTTCTTTCGCGATCGCTTCTTTGATCATATCCTTGGCCTTATCCACGGCGGCGTGCACAACGGCTTTCATCGCCTGTTCTATGACCTGATCGACGGTTCCTGCGATATTATCGACCAAATGATCGACTTGATCGTTAATAACGCTATTGACCGCTTCTTCCGCTTGTCCTAAAGCCCCTTTAGCAACGGTGTCGCCTTTCAATACGAAGGCCGCGGAAAAAGACAAGCTGAAGTCGTCGTCGAGATATTTGGCAAAATCTTTCATATCAAATTGATTTTCACCTTCGCCCTCGGCTGCCTTGATGGCGGCGTTCTGCGGTTCGGAAGAACCGCCGAAGCTGTCAATTATTTTTGTGATCGTGTCTTTGGTAACGGTAAGCGTGATTTCCGCTTTCATGAAGTCTCCTATGTACAAAGTGACGATGGAGACGATACACAGGGCGGCGATGATAATATTGAAAATAATGACTTTCAAATTACCGGGACCACCCGACGTTCTCTCTTTTTTACTCATAAAAACCTCCTTTTGAGTAAATTTTTCCTCTTTTAAAATTTTATTCGGCGATATCGCCGAGTTTATCCAAAATGTATCCGGGGCGATAAGGGAACTTTTTTATGTTCTCCAAATCGGATACGCCGGTAAGCACAAGCACGGACGCAAGACCGGACTCGATCCCCGCGATGATATCGGTATCCATACGATCGCCGATCATCACGGCGTCGGCGGAGTGGACATTCATCATATGGAGCGCGGTACGCATCATAAGCGGATTGGGCTTGCCGACGTAATAGGCCTGCACGCCGGTAGTCAATTCGAGCGGCGATACGAGCGCCCGACAGGCGGGTACGTTGCCTTCTTCGTTAGGATAAGTCAAGTCGCTGTTGGTACCGATAAGGCGCGCGCCTTTCTCTACCAGTCTCATCGCCTTGCACATGGCGTCGAGATTATAGTTATACGTTTCTCCGATGACGACGTAATCGGGGTCGTAATCGTTGATGGTAATACCCGCCGAATAGAGCGCGTTATAAAGGTACGGTTCTCCTACGACGAAAGCGCTGCATCCGGGCGACTGTAAGGACAAAAACCGAGCCGTCGCCTGCGCGCTGGTATAAAAATGGCTTTCGTCCACGTCCAGACCCATTCGGCTGAGCTTGGTCTCCAATTCTTTCGGCGACTTGCCGCTGTTATTGGTCAAGAACAAAAACTTTTTCTTGTGCTTTTTGACCCACGCGATAAATTCTTTCACCCCCGGTATGATCTCGTTGCCGTGATACACGACGCCGTCCATATCGCAGATAAAGGCTTTTTTCTTACGTATTTCTTCTATATCTTTACCAAAATAAATCATTATTTCTTTTCCACAAAATAAACTTCTTTCATCCGTTGCGCAGTGGTGGGCTTATCCATTCGGTCGGTGGGTACGGAAGCGATC
>CACXDF010000291.1 GCA_902766325.1 uncultured Eubacteriales bacterium
GAAGAATCCCCCTACAAGGCGGAAAACATCAAAAAAGTAACCAAGAAAGAAGTCGAGGCTTTCCTCGCAAAATAGGCAACAATCGGCATTTTAAGCCGATTTTCCTATATAGAAGTCCTTTTCGACAATGCGTCGGGGAGGACTTTTGTTTTTACAGGACGTTGTTGATCTTTACTTTGTACATATCGCACAGGGCTTGGGCGTACAGTTTAAGCCGTTCGAGGTAGCCCGACGCCGATTGGTAGTCCTCTTTTTCGACGGCGCCGATCAGTTCTCCGTACGTGTACGTCACGTCGTTTAACAGTTGAATGGACATAGTCAGTTCTAACTTCTCGACCTTACTTAGCCACCATCGTTCGGTCTCCAGGATATCGTCGAGTTCGTACTCGTCTTGCGCTTCGATCCGTTCCAGTCGTTCGGACAGTTCGGCGAAGGTGCGATCGAGATAAATATTTTCCGTAACGCAAACGGAGATCAGAAAGAGCGTTGCGAGGATAAAGACGGTCAGTTTGCACTTCATAAAGCCGCCTCGACGGTCAGGTATTTCGCGCGTTTAGGCTGAATAAAGACGTTGCCGCTTTCCGCCGTCATCAGTACCGTTTCTTTGATCGACAGGGAGACACCTTCTAAAATGTTTTTTATCTTTTGGGTATCTATATTCATCTTTTCGGTATTCTCATTGATGATTTTACCTTCTACGATCAGCGTAGTGGGGATGACTTTCGGCGCCTCGGCGTTTTCGTTTTTTAAAAGAGACAGTTTTCCGTTCGTTTCTATAATGCCGTAAGATATTTCGGGTATGGAAAAGTAGCCTTGTTGTCGAATGAGCGATAATAGATCGTTGACGCTCAGATTGAGTTTTGTCAGACATTCGGAATTGATGCCGTCGCCGTCGATGACGATGAATGGCTTTCCGTTCAAAAATTTACGAAAGCGCATGGATCGCGTTGTCAAAAGGGTCAGCAAAAAGTGAACGACGAAAAGGACGAGAATGGGAACGATCCCGTAAAGAAGGGGAACGGACACGTCTTGCATGGGCGTGCAAGCGAGGTCGGCCACAGCCAGCGTTATGACGAATTCGTACGGTTGCAGTTCGCCGATGGTCCTTTTTCCCATCAGTCGGACGCCTGCGATCAGAACGATGAATACGATAAGCGCGCGTAAAACTACGGTGAACATACCCGTAGTATGCGCTTACGGAAAAAGACTATTCCAGATCCTCGAATTTTTGAATAAGAATACCGCTCTCGTTCAGGAGTTGCCAAGAAAAGTCGTCCGGATACCCCTCTTTATAGACGATGCGTTTGATACCGCTGTTGATGATCATTTTAGTGCAAATGGCGCAGGGTTGATGGGTAACGTAAATGGTCGCGCCGTCGACGGAGATACCCTGTTTGGCCGCTTGGATAATAGCGTTTTGTTCGGCATGGACGGCATAGCACAATTCGTGCCGGGTGCCCGAAGCGATACCCAGTTTTACGCGGAGACATTCGCCTTTTTCTTTGCAGGAAACAAGGCCGCTGCTCGCGCCGTTATAACCGGTAGTCAATATTCTCTTATCGCGGACGATCACCGCGCCTACCTGTCGATTTTCTTTATAGCAGCTGCTCCAGCTTGCCACGACGTAGGCCATATCCATAAACCTTTTATCCCACTTATCCATAATTGTTCCTCCGTTTGCGATTAATAAAATTGTACCATAGACGATAAATTGTTGCAATAGTTTTTTTCCCGCGCATATAGTTAAGTAAGATGCAGGACGAAGTGGATTATTCCCGTTTTTATTACAGAGGGAGACCGAAAGAGTCGGAAGGGCGGGAGAACGAACCGGAAGAAAGGTCGCCTTTTTACTGCGCGGCGCCCCCTCGGAGAAAGAAAAGAGGCAAGAAAAAGTTCGGAAAAGCGGTTTTTACTCTCGTCGTGATAGTTCTTTCTTTTTCTCTCGTCTTTTTTGCCGCCGATTTTTTTGGAAAGGGCGTTTTGTCCGAATGGATAAAAAAAGCTCTCTCCGGCGCCACTTACGAATATCATTTCGTTGTGACGCCCGCTTCTTCCCGCTACGTCGCTTACGCCGGCAGTCTGGAAGTAAGGCAGGGCGGCGGAGGAGGATATATTATCGGTTCCGACGACTATTACGTCGCTTATTCGGTCTATACGGATAAAACGACGGCGCTCGCCGTGCAGACAAAAAACCGTTCGACAGAAATATATACCGTCAAGTATCGCTCGAAAGAGGAACTCGCGCGCCAGGTGGACGTGCTTGTTTCCGACCTGGAAAAAAGCGTTTCCGACTGGGATCGCGGCGCGATAGGAGAGACGGACGTAAGCGCGGTCATACGTGCCAATAAGGAGATCTTTTCCGGTTACAGAACGGATTACACCGATAAAAAATCGAATTTGGTGGAATTGATCGTCGAAGGATTAGACGGTTTTTCTCTTTCCGTTACCGAAAAAATAACGCAACTGAGCAAGTTGCGCTATTTCATGTGTTGTGTGGTATTGTCCGCAAGAGACGTGTTCGGTTAAACGTTATTTTCCTTTCAGGCACAATTCGACAAGGTCGTCCGCTTTCGCCGTGGCAAGGCAGGTGACGGTGTCGCTCGCGCCGTAATAGATCTTTATTTCTCCGTCGTCTTCCGCTACCATACCGCAAGGAAAGATGGCGTTGTTACGGAAGCCGTCGTACAGTTCGTACGGGGCTTCGGGCATTAATAGCGGTTGATCGTAGACGCCGAGGACTTTGGTCGGATCTTTCAGATCGAGGAGCATGATGCCGGCGCAATAAACTTTTTTCCAGCGCCGCTCCCATCCGTTTTTCAGGAGTCTCCCGTCTTTTTTTACCGCGTGGAAGAGTGTCAGCCACCCTTTTTCCGTTTTGACCGGCGGCGCGGCGGGGCCTACTTTGCAGTTGCTGAACGGCACTTTTTCCTGCGGAAGAAGAAGAGA
>CACXDF010000292.1 GCA_902766325.1 uncultured Eubacteriales bacterium
GAAGTTACCAGCTGGATCCGCGCAAACGAAAAGGACTTTGCTTTGGTAAAAGAAATGCACGTGGAAGAAACGGGCATTCTGGTCAGCTGCTCCGACTACCATATTTTCAAGAAGATGAATATGACCCGCCGTCAGGCGCTCGATAAGTACCTCGGCATCATTAAAGCCGCCCTCGACGCCGGTATCCGTCCGAGATGCCACTTTGAGGATATTACCCGCGCCGACTTCTACGGTTTCGTCATTCCGTTCGCTTGCGAACTCAAGCACCTTATGGATGAAAGCGGTATTCCCATTAAGATCCGTTGTTGCGATACGCTCGGTTACGGCCTCAGCTATCCCGGCGTTTCTTTGCCGCGTAGCGTGCAAGGTATAATTTACGGCTTGCGTCATTACGGCGGCATTCCTTCCGAACTTTTGGAGTGGCACGGACATAACGACTTTTATAAGGCCGTCGTCAACGCCAGCACCGCTTGGCTTTACGGCGCGTCCGCCGTTAACTGTTCGCTCCTCGGTATCGGAGAAAGAACGGGTAACTGCCCGCTCGAAGCCATGGTCATCGAGTATGCTTCCATCAAAGGCACGACCGACGGTATGGATCTTTCCGTTATCACGGACATCGCTCATTATTTTGAGGAGAAGATCGGTTATGAGATCCCGCCGCAAACGCCGTTCGTCGGCAAGAACTTCAATACCACCCGCGCCGGAATCCATGCGGACGGTTTACTGAAAGACGAAGAGATCTATAACATTTTCGATACGGAGACCTTATTGAACAGAAAGGTGCGCGTCGCCGTCGACAGCCACAGCGGTCTTGCCGGTATCGCGTTCTGGTTCAACGCCTACTTTAATCTCGAAGACGGAGAAAAGATCGACAAAAAGGACGACATCGTCGCCAAAGTAAAAGAACTGGTCGATAAGGAGTACGCTTCCGGCAGAACGACAGCCATGAGCGACTATGAAATGAAAGAGATCATAAAATCCATCGATATTGAGTTTTACAGAAAACTTAAATATATTAAAAAAGAAAAAGGAGAATTGAAAAAATGATTCAGATCATCGCAGGTGAAAAAGGGTCCGGAAAGACCAAGAAGCTGATCAACTTTGTCAACGATACCGCCGTGTCCGGAAAGGGGATCGACGTTGTTTTGGCGACTACCGACCGCTACAGAATGGAGATCAAGCCCGAAGTGCGTTTTGTCGACGTCACCGAAGAGGGAGTCAATAATTTCGATCGTTTGGTCGGGTTTATCAAGGGATTGCTCTGCGCTAACTACGATATCGAATACGTATTCATCGACGGCGTGCACAAGATGCTCGCTACCGAGATCGGAAGCTCCGCTATGGCCGACTTCTTTATGGCTCTCGACGCCATCGGAGAAAAGTCCATGGTCAAGTTCGTTTTGACCGTCAGCTGCGCTATCGATAAGCTGCCCGAATTCGTAAAAAAATACCTTTAATAATAAATAAGGAAGAGTCATGAAATTTTTCAGTACGAGAGGATTCGGCCCGGTCAGCGGCGCCGAAGCCATTGTTAAAGGCCTTGCCGACGACGGAGGCCTGTTCGTTCCCGAGTCTTTTCCGGAGATCACTTTGGAAGATATCGGAGATCTCGCCGCTCTGGAGTATCCGGAGCGTTCCGCATATATCATGAGCAAGTATCTGACCGATTTTTCGTATGAAGAATTGCTCGGATATACCAAGAAAGCCTATTCCCGTTTCGACGGAGAAGCCGCTCCCGTTATCAAGGTGGACGACGGCTTGTTTCTGCTCGAACTTTTTCACGGGCCGACGCTTGCGTTTAAGGATATCGCTTTGACCGTTCTTCCCTATCTTCTTACCGGAAGTAAAAAGAAAACGGGCGCAGAAAAAAAGACGCAGATCCTCGTCGCTACCAGCGGCGACACCGGTAAGGCGGCTTTGGAAGGCTTTAAGAACGTTGACGGCGTAGAGATCACCGTTTTGTATCCGGCGGAAGGGGTCAGCGATATGCAAAAGCGTCAGATGATCACCACCGACGGTAAAAACGTCCACGTTCTCGGTGTCAAAGGCAATTTCGACGACGCGCAAACGGCGGTAAAAAAGATTTTTTCCGATCCGGAAATGAAGCAAAAGTTTTCCGATCTCGGGTACGAACTTTCCAGCGCGAACTCCATCAACTTCGGACGTCTCGTTCCGCAGATCGCATATTATTTTTCTTCTTATTGCGATCTTATCAACGCAGAGGAGATCGAACTCGGACAACTCGTCAATTTCGTCGTGCCCAGCGGTAATTTCGGCAATATCCTCGCCGGATACTACGCTAAGAGAATGGGACTGCCCATTCAGCACCTTATCGTCGCCAGCAACTGTAACGACGTTCTTACCGACTTCTTCTCGACCGGAAAATACGACTCCAAGCGTCCTTTCCATAAGACGATCAGTCCTTCTATGGATATCCTCGTCAGCAGCAATCTCGAGCGTCTTGTGTACGAGATCGTCGACCGCGACCCGAAAAAGGTAACCGCTCTTATGAACGATCTTAAAGAATTCGGTTTGTACGTCGTAGACGAGGATACGCTCTACGATAAAGCGCCCGAGTTCCTCGGATACAGCTGTACGGAAGAGGAGACGAAAGAGACCATCGATAATTTTTACGACGATTATTCTTATTTGCTCGATCCGCATACCGCCGTCGGCGTCACCGCGTTCTTTAAATATATGAACGAGGTATACGACGATACCACGCCCACCGTGGTCGTCAGCACCGCCAGCGCGTATAAATTCCCGCAGAGCGTCCTCGACGCTTCTTGCCATATTAAAGAAAGCGACGCCATCAAGGCTGCCAAACGCCTTTCCCGCATGACCTCTACGGAGATCCCGCAGGCCATCGCTTCTTTAAATGACAAACCCGTTTTACATACCCTCGTGGTAGAAAAGTCCGAGATCGCGGACACGGTTTTGTCCTTTGTGGGAGGGAAAGAATGATCGGCGATAAGAAGATAGTTTACAGCGCCGTCCAACCGACCGGTTGCATTACCCTCGGCAATTATGTCGGCGCCATCCAAAACTGGCTCAAACTTTCCGAAGAATTCAGCAGTATTTTCGCTATTGCCGATCTCCACGCTCTGACCGTCCGTCAGGTGCCGGCCGAGTACAGACAAAGAGCGATGTCGTTCTTCGCGCAGTACCTTTCTTGCGGGCTCGATCCGGGAAAGAGCGTTATGTACTTTCAGTCGCACGTGCCGGAGCACGCGGAATTGACGTGGATACTCAACTGCTTTACCTATATCGGAGAAGCGCAGCGTATGACCCAGTTTAAGGACAAATCGGCCAAGCATACCGATAATATCAATATGGGATTACTTGATTATCCCGTCTTGATGGCGAGCGATATCTTATTGTATCAGACCGATTTCGTGCCCGTCGGTATCGACCAAAAACAACATCTGGAACTGTGCAGAGACCTGGCTATCCGCTTCAATAATCTGTACAGCCCCACCTTTACCGTGCC
>CACXDF010000293.1 GCA_902766325.1 uncultured Eubacteriales bacterium
CTGGTCGCGGAAACGAGGGTCATGCGGGCTTTTTCGTGCAAGGTGGGGATGTCCGTCACACCGCAGTTACACATGGTAGATTTGACCTTATAGAGGCTCTTTGCCACGTTATCAGCGAGGTGTCCGGCGTAAGGAACGTAGGAGTCGACGCCTTCTTCGAAGGAGAGGCCTTTTTTGCCGCCCAAGTCGTAGCGCTGCCAGTTGCGGGCGCGGTTACTGCCTTCGCCCCAGTACTCCTTAACATAAGTACCTTTGACGTTGAGTTTTGTGGTGGGGCTTTCGTCGAAACGGGCGAAGTAACGTCCGAGCATGATGAAGTCGGCGCCCATGGCGAGAGCAAGGGTCATATGGTAGTCGTGTACGATACCGCCGTCCGAGCAGACGGGAATATAGACGCCCGTTTTTTCAAAGTACTCGTCACGAGCGGCTACGACGTCGATAAGAGCGGTCGCTTGTCCGCGGCCGATACCTTTTTGTTCGCGGGTGATACAGATAGAACCGCCGCCGATACCGACCTTAACGAAGTCGGCTCCGGCTTCGGCCAGGAACATGAATCCATCGCGGTCGACTACGTTACCGGCGCCTACTTTTACTTTGTCGCCGTAGTTTTTACGGATATAGTCGATGGTTTTTTTCTGCCAGCAAGAATAGCCTTCGCTACTGTCGATGCAGAGGACGTCCGCGCCCGCTTCGATCAACTTCGGCACTCTCTTTTCGTAGTCGAGAGTATTGATGCCGGCGCCGACGAGGAGACGCTTACCTTTATCGAGGATCTCTTGCGGGTGATCTTTGTGTTCTTCGTAGTCCTTACGGAAGACGAGATAAAGAAGACGCCCGTCTTTATCGATGATGGGGAGCTGATTGATCTTGTGTTCCCAAATGATATCGTTCGCGGTGGAGAGATCGGTATTCTCCGGCGCGGTGATAAGGTCGGCGAAAGGCGTCATAAAGTCTTTGACGAGGGCGGAGCCGTTCATACGGCTGACGCGGTAGTCGCGGCTTGTGACGAGACCGAGCAGCTTGCCCGAAGAGGTACCGTCGTCGGTGACGGCGATGGTGGAGTGACCCGTTTGCGCGACCAGATCGAGAACGTCGGCAAGAGTACTGTCAGGGGTCAGGTTACTGTCGCTGACGACGAAGCCGGCTTTATGATTTTTGACGCGGGCGACCATGGCAGCTTCGCTTTCCACCGATTGACTGCCGTAAATAAAAGAAATACCGCCTTGCTTTGCGAGCGCGATAGCCAGGGTGTCGTTACTGACCGACTGCATAATTGCGGATACGAGCGGGATGTTGAGCTTTAACGGGCACTCTTCTTTCCCTTTTCTGTATTTGACGAGCGGGGTAGTGAGCACCACGTTTTCCGGCCGACAATTTTCGTCGGTGTAACCGGGAATAAGCAGGTATTCGCTGAAAGTATGAGAGGGTTCGTTGTAATAGGTAGCCATTTTTTTCTCCTTATTTAATATTTGAAAAAGGGCCGACTTCGGTCGACCCCCTGTTTTTACGCAAGCGTTTCGATGTAATTTCCGGCAGCCACCGCCGCGCAGGCTCCGTCCGCCGCCGCCGTGGTCAGTTGGCGGATCTTTTTCGTGCGGCAGTCTCCCGCGACAAAGAACCCCGGGGTTTTCGTCGTGCAACTTTCGTCCGCGACGACGTACCCGTCTTTGTCCAGGTCGGCGAGGTTTGAGAACGCTTTGTTGTCCGGCACTTGACCGATGGCAATAAAGCATCCTTCGACGGCAAGGTCGAACCCGCCTTCTTTTTCTCGATACCCGAACTGAAGCCCGGTCAGCTTATCGTCGGCGATAAAGCCTTTCAGAGAGCAATTCGGGATCCATTGTATGTTCTCGCGCGATTTCAACGCTTTGACCAAGGATTGATCGCCGAAAAACCGCTCGAACCAGGTGCAAACGTAGACCTTGTTGCAGTAGTTGGAGAGGAGCAGGGCGTACTGGAGAGCGGTGTTTCCGTCGCCGATCAGCGCGACGTCTTTGTCCTTATAGAAGGCTCCGTCGCATACGGCGCAGTAAGAAATACCGTTGCCGACCAGTTCGTCTTCTCTCGGCAGGCGGATCTTTTTGTGATGGACGCCCCCCGCGAGGATGACCGCTTTCGCTTCGTATTCTCCGTATTCGGAAGTTACGACAAAGTGCCCTTCGCCTTTTTTGTCTACGGAAAGGACTTTCCCAAGTTCCAATTCCGCTCCGTGAGAGGTGATCTGCTCGAATAATCTGTCGGACAGTTCGAGACCGCTCAAAGACTGCTGAGAAGGAAAGTTTTCTACCCGAGGAGAAGAGGCGATCTGTCCGCCGATGGTCTCCTGCTCGAAAACGGTAACGCTTTTGCCGTTCCTGAGCGCGTATAAAGCAGCCGTCATGCCGGCCGTACCGGCGCCGATAACGATAATGTCAGTCATTTTACTTCACCGAATCGATATACTTTTTGATATTACTCACATTTTGGATGCGGGTAATGGAGTTATCGCCCAGGATGACGAGGGTGGGCGCTTGCACTACGCCGTAAGCGGTCGCCGTTTCCGGTTCGTCTTCCGCGTAGACTTTACGATAGTTGACGCCCGCCTTATCGAGCATGGCTCCGGCCATCTTGCAGTTGGGGCAGGTCTTGGTAGCGACCAAAACGTATTCGGTCGCGCCGACGTTTTCGCAAGAGCAGGTCTCGGTGGAAGCGGTCGCTTCTTCTTTGGCCGCCGCTTTATGCATTTTGCTGCCAGCGATATCGTATTCCACACGGTCGGCAAATTCTTGACGCTTTCCGTCGTTCCAGTTCTGAACGGGACGATAATAACCGGTGATACGGCTGTATACTTCGGTCGTTTCGCCGCAGATGGGGCAGGTATATTGTTCGCCCACGAGGTATCCGTGATTTTTGCAGACGGAGTAAGTGGGAGAAATGGTGTAGTAAGGCAGTTTGTAGTTTTGCGCGATCTTACGTACCAGATCGGCCGCGCTCTGCCAGGTGGGCATCTTTTCGCCGATGAAAGCATGGAAG
>CACXDF010000294.1 GCA_902766325.1 uncultured Eubacteriales bacterium
CTTCGTCGATTCCAGACAGTTTTCGTAATAATTTTTGATTTTAGAAAAACGAAACGCCGTTTGATCGTCGGCGTACTTAAAGTCGGTCAAATAGATATCCACGTATTCGTTCAGTTGTTCAACGATTTCGGGAAGTTCGTAGCCGGACGTGTTATAGACGATCGGGATGGACGGACGGTAGATATCGAGCGCGCGGCGTATCTTGTCGGAATAGTGTGTGGGCGTGACGAGATTGATATTATGCAGGCCTGCCTGTTCGATCTTCTTGAATTCGTCGGCAAGTTGAGCGGGCGAATAGGATTTACCTACGTAACTTTTACTGATCTGATGATTTTGGCAAAATTCGCAATCCAAAGAGCAACCGCTGAAAAAGATGGTCCCGCTGCCGTTCGTTCCGCTGATTTCGGGCTCTTCGTACATATGAGCGCCGATACGGCATATTTTCATTTCGTCTCCCGCGCGACAACGACCGAAAGATACCTTTCTGTCTACGTTGCAACGATGGGGGCATAATTGGCAGCGACTTTCCATTATTCTATTCCTATCGGTATTCAATATATCACTTTGATCGAACGAATGCAACGTAAAATTATTGATTCTTAATCATAGCAATAAATAAATTTATTATTAATAGCGTCAAGATTTTCTCGCGGGGAAGAACCGTAAAAAAACAAAAAGTATTTTTGCGGGATGGTATTTTTTACTTGCCAAGAAAAATATCCGTGTGATATAATAAAAAAAATTTCGGAGGAAAAGAGATGCTCTTTACCGGAGGCGACGTTTTTGTCGACGGAAAATTCCAGAAAACAAACATAAGAATAGATCAAGGGAGGATCATTTCATTAGCTCCCGATTTAGCGGTCGGAGAAGAAGTTACCGACGTTAGCGGATATTCTATTTTTCCCGGTTTCATCGATGTGCATACGCATTTGAGGGAGCCGGGTTTTTTTTATAAAGAGACGATAAAAAGCGGTTCTTATTCGGCGGCAAGAGGCGGATATACCACCGTTTTTTCCATGCCGAATCTGGACCCTTGCCCGGATACGCCGGCGCATCTTGCTGTTCAGCGCGATATCATTGACCGAGACGCGGTAATACGCGTGATCCCGTACGGTACCATCACGAAAGGGGAAAAAGGCGAAGAATTAAGCGATATGGAAGAGATAGCCGAGCACGTCTGCGCTTTTTCCGACGACGGTCGCGGCGTGCAGAACGAAGAGATCATGGAAGAAGCCATGAAAAAAGCCAAAGCGCTCGGAAAAGTGATATGCGCGCATTGCGAAGATAATTCTCTTCTTCGCGGCGGTTATATCCACGACGGAGCGTACGCGGCAAGTCACGGCCACAGAGGGATATGTTCGGAGAGCGAGTGGAAGCAGATAGACCGAGACGTCGCTCTTGCCGAAAAGATAGGGTGCGCTTATCACGTTTGTCACGTCTCGACGAAAGAAAGCGTAGAGATCATCAGAAAGGCTAAGAAAAGAGGGGTGGACGTTACTTGCGAGACGGCGCCTCATTATCTTACGCTGGACGAAAACGATCTTCAAGAGGAAGGAAGATTCAAGATGAATCCGCCCCTTCGCTCCGCGGAAGACAGGCTCGCGCTTATCGAAGGAATAAAAGACGGTACGATCGATATGATAGCGACCGATCATGCGCCGCATTCTCAAGAAGAAAAATCCAAAGGATTGGAAAAGAGTCTGATGGGAGTGGTCGGACTGGAAACGGCGTTTCCCATTTTGTATACGGAACTTATTAAGAAGAACGTCGTATCTTTGGAAAGGATTTTGGAGATGATGACGACGGCGCCCGCGCGTAGATTCGGACTGAAAAGCGGCATCGCCGTGGGTAGTCAAGCCGACTTCTGCGCATACGATCTCAAAGAAAAATACGTTATCGATCCCGATGACTTTTTATCCAAAGGACGAAGCACGCCTTTTGCGGGCAGAACGGTATTCGGCAAAAATAAACTTACGGTCTTTAACGGTAAGATCGTATGGCAAGATAAATAAAAAACAATATCCGGAAGACAAACCGGGAAGATAAATACGGAGGCTACTATGTCAAAAAGAAAGGATCTTAAAAAGATTTTGATCATCGGTTCGGGCCCTATCGTTATAGGACAGGCCGCGGAATTCGATTACGCCGGCACGCAAGCGTGTCTTGCTCTCAGAGAAGAAGGATATGAAGTCGTTTTGGTCAACTCCAATCCCGCGACCATTATGACGGATACGGTAATCGCCGATAAAGTGTATATGGAGCCTCTGACGCTGGAATACATCGCGAAGATCCTTCGCTACGAACGTCCGGACGCTATCGTCCCGGGCATCGGCGGACAGACCGGTCTGAACCTTGCGATGCAACTCGATAAGAAGGGCGTTCTTAAAGAATGCGAGGTAGAATTACTCGGAACGAGCAGTAAGAGCATCGAACAGGCCGAAGACAGAGAACTGTTTAAAGAACTGTGTCAACGTATCGGAGAACCGGTCATTCCTTCCGAAATAACGTACGATCTCGAACATGCCAAAGAGGCGGCGAAGAGAATAGGGTACCCCGTTGTTTTAAGACCGGCCTTTACTTTAGGCGGAACGGGTGGCGGCTTCGCCGAAAACGAAGAAGAATTGATCGAGATCGGTATGAACGGCTTTAAGTTGTCTCCCGTGCATCAAGTCCTCGTCGAAAAGAGCGTGAAAGGATATAAGGAGATCGAGTTCGAGGTCATGCGCGACTCTACCGA
>CACXDF010000295.1 GCA_902766325.1 uncultured Eubacteriales bacterium
CGGAGGCGCTTCTTGATAAAGCGGAGAAGGATATAAAAGATTATCTTTCTGCAAAAGGATATACCGAAGATATACTTTCGGATACCGTAACGTGCGAGTTATGCAACGACACCGGCGTTTACGAAGGAAAAATGTGCGAGTGCGCCAAGCGCGTTTTCGTACGCTTGAGCGAGCGAAGGAGCCCTCTTCTTGCCGGCATCCCGGATGCTTTGGATCAAGTGGATTATTCCGCCTATAAGGGCAACGAAAGGACGTATCGAAAATATGCGTCTTTCTTGAAAAAAACGCTTGTAGACGGAGACCTTTCTTTTGCCGTTATCAGCGGAAAAACAGGAACCGCAAAAACATATCTCGGATGCGTTTCCGCGCGAGAATATATGAAAAAAGGCAAAGACGTTTTGGCGCTTAACGCCCTGCAACTCAATCAAAAATTTTTAGCCTATCATTGCGCTTTTCTGGAGTCGAAACAGGAATTGTGGGACGAGCTTTCTCAACCCGATCTGCTGTATATCGACGACCTCGGCGTGGAGCCGATCCTCAATAACGTGACTGTTACCTACCTGTACGCTTTGCTTGTGGACAGGATGGATAAAAAGACCGTCATTACGACCAATCTCGACGTTATGAAGATGGAAGAGAGGTACGGCGAGCGTATTTTGAGCCGCCTGCTCGATAAGCGTAAGGGCGCGATGATGACGTTCGAGGGAGAAGACCTTCGTTTTTAACGATAACGAGCTTTTCGGAGGATAAAATATAATGAACGAATATACCGCCGTGTTCTGGGATTGGAACGGCACTTTGATCGACGATCTCGATTATAATATCGACTGCATCAATCGTATCATCGGAAAAATGGGGCGTAAACCCATCGACAGAAAAGAGTACTACGACGCGTTCGGCTTTCCCGTCGTTAATTTTTATAAGAAACTCGGTTTTGATTTCGACAAAGAAAGCTACGTTAAAGTTGCCGACGAATACATCGCCGCGTATAACGCGCAAGCGGACGACGTTCCTCTTCGAAAGGGAGTCAGAGAAGCGCTTGCCGTATATGCCGACAAAGGACTGAAACAATATATTTTGACAGCCAGCGAAAAAAAGATCGTCGAGCACGGTCTCGCCTGCCGTGGCCTCGATAAATATTTTACCGAAGTGCTCGGCCTCGATAACTTTTTGGCGGGCGGAAAAGTGGAAGTGGCGAAGAAATACCTTTCCGAACATCCGCAACAAGGCAAGTGCGTCATGATCGGCGATACCTTGCACGATCTGGAGACGGCTTCGGAATTGGGAATGGATTGCGTTCTTTTAAAGGGCGGACATACGGCGGAAGAAAAATTGCTTGATTCCGGAGCGCCCGTCGTAGACCATCCCAACGATACTTACCGCTACGTACTGCCCACGGGACGCGGATATCAGAAGACGGCCGTCGACCTGTCCTTCGTTTCCAAGTACAAGTCCTTTTACGACGATTTGAAGAACACCAATAAAACGGAAGACTGGTAAAGTCTATTCCCGAATGAAATCGAGGACGTCGGCGGAAGTCCTTTCGCCTTCGTCGTACAAAAAGATATGACCCGATCCCTCGTACGTAATAAGTTTTGCGCGAGGGATCTTTTTTAACATTTCGGCCGATTGATAATACGGCATTGTTTTATCTTCGGTTCCCCAAATTATCAAAACAGGAATCCCTTTCTTTGCAACGCCGTCATATCCGCGCGCAGATGATTCAAAGTCCGAAAGAGTGTGACGGAGAGAGGAAAGGGTACAGCGCCGCAGTCCTTTGAACTGCGCGTAATAGGAATATTTTTTTCGATATTCTTCTTGCGCGGCGACGCCGCTTTTCAACATTTCGGCGGCGCAGGCTCGTTCCTGACGATGCTTTGCGAGAGCGAACAAAAACTCGCCGAGTCCCTTGACTCGGGCAAGGCGTATGATGAAGGGAACGCGGTATCGCATGCCGGCCGGGGCCAGCAATACGAGCTTTTTTATCGGCGGGTCGAACAAAGAAATGTAAGTCGTCGTCACGATGCCGCCCATGGAGGTGCCGACGAGTACGAATTCTTTACCCGGGATGGTCGCCGAAACGAAATCGCGCAGTTGTTCGGCTAAAAATCGAGCGGTGTACTTCGCGCGGACGCGGTCGGACAGTCCGCGACCGTACAGGTCGTAGCGCAGCACGTGATAACCTTCTTTGACAAGAGCTTCCGCGATCTTATCGTAAATAAAAAGCGGGGTCGCATAGCCGTGTACGAGGACAACGTAATTTTCGCCCTCGCCTTCTTCTTTGTAGTGTGTGACGCCGGAAGGAAGGGTGATGAATTTTCCGTCCGTAACGGACTTGCGCGCTTCTTCGGTCAGTTCCGATGATTCCGGTTTATAATACGTTTTCATTCCCCGTCCTTCAGATCGCTCGATTTCAGCCCGATGGGCGCGGCGTCTTCCAAATAAGTGATAAGTTTGTTAGGTTCGTCCGTAGAGAAGTATAGTTTTTTACAGGTTTCCCGTACGAAATTCTTGTCGATGGCAACGTTCAGCATGGTCAGTAACTCGTCATAAAAACCCACTAAGTTAAATATAACGATGGGCTTTTCGTGTCGTCCGAGCTGCTTATTGGTCAGCACTTCAAAAAATTCGTCGTACGTGCCGATCCCTCCCGGCGCGATAATATACGCTTCGGCCATATCTTCCATGATCTGTTTTCTTTCGTTCATCGTTTCGGTCTCGATCAGGCGAGTGCATTTTTTGTACGCCGCTTCCAGTTTTTCCGTCTCGAAAAACTTCGGGATCACGCCGCAGATATCGGCTCCGCCTTTCCGGAAGCCGCGCGCCGCCGCTCCCATTACGCCGTTCGCGCCGCCGCCGAAGACCAGGGTGTGTCCGCGCTTGGCCAATTCTTCGCACAGTTCTTCCGTTTTTTCGATATAGATCCGGTCGATCTTATCCGTCGCCGAACCGAATAGGCATATTCTCATAAAAGTGCTCCTTGTTTGTTTGTGATTATACAGTACGACGAAAAATCTGTCAATATTCTACGTTTTCCGGAATCCGTATGGTTTTTATTATCTGAAAAGCGTTTTCTTATACTTTTTCGCTCTCTTTGGCAGCCCTTAAATATATCTTATTATTTATTTTTCTTTTCGGACGGGTATTGACATACGCGCACGTATAGCGTATAATGTACGTAGCGAAAAAGGGGTGGAGTCTGCCCTTTTCGCGAAATAATCGGTTCGCCCGAGGCTATATAGGGCGAAAACGGAGTACGAAAATGAAGAAAAACTATCTCAAATTCGGCATTTTGATACTATGCGTCGTTTTGGCGCTGTGTATCGTCGCATGTTCCGATCGACAGCAAGAGGAAGAAAACGGAGAGACGGAAAAGGGAGGAGGCGGCGGCAATTTGATCGATTCGGAAGATATCACAGGAAAGGATAATTTCTTCCCGTATATCGAAAATGCCTTGAGTTATCTCGATACCGATAAGCACGTTTCGATCAATCCCTATTGGCTGTGCATCAATACCGTTATCGACTTCAGATTCCGCAACTACGATAAACTTTTCGACGGGACGTACTCCACCGATCCGAAAACGTTCGTCTACTACAGATTGTCCATCCTTGCCGATATAGCCTTGGTAAACGATGAAAAAGCCACTCAAGCGGGAAAAATACCCAATGCCAACAGCAGAATGCTGATCGAACTTCGTGACGTCAACCGAAGCGTTACGGCGCTCGGATTGTACTATTACGGCTCTACCACTTATCTCGATATCGGCGGTAAAAAGTATTATATCGATCAATTGAACCTCTCTTCCTTGGGCGTAGCGATCGTGCGCGCGCTCAAATTGGGCACGAAAGACGAAACGGATATCGTCTCTCTGGTCGGTAACTTTTTACGCGCGTCCGCTCCCGACGATATGCAGCTTCTCGGTTCGCCTATCGGGCCTCTCCTCGATATGATATGGGAAGCGGTGCTTTTTGAAAAGACTTATCGTATTGAATACAGTTCGGAAACCGTCGAATACGACGTGCTGAAAGAAGGCGTGACGGTAAAAGAGTCTCAACCGAAATACCAATATGCCAAAGAGTTCTTCAAGGCGAAC
>CACXDF010000296.1 GCA_902766325.1 uncultured Eubacteriales bacterium
GGCAGCGTTAAGTTCATCAGCTCGTTACAATTTTTGGGTTCCGACCGTTCCGAACCGAAGACGGACGAAGAGGTCATCGCCGAGCAAGTTCTGGTCGAAAACGGCAAACAACCGTACGCCTTCGGCAGCGACGGAAACTGCTTCCGTCTGAACGTGGACGGCATGAAAGAAAGTCGACTTGTGGACAAAGGTGATTTGCCGCAAAATCTTTCGCCCGAATCGAACGACAAAGCTGTTTTCGTCAAGGTACTCACCTTTACGCCCGAAGACGAAGAAAAAGAACTCTATTTCTTCACAAAACAGGGCATGGTAAAGAAGTCACTCGTTAAAGATTGTATCGTCAATAAAGATTATTACCAGGTCATGGTCCTCAAAGAGGGCGACGAAGTGATCAACGTGGAGATCCGTCAGCCCAATACCGATATCCTGTTCGTTTCGGACGACGGTATGGCGCTCAACGTCAGTCATGACGAATTCGGCGTGACAGGGCGTAAAACGGGCGGCGTCATCGGTATGACTCTTTCGGACGGCGCGTCGGTCGCGTTCGCTTCTCAAGCCGAATGCGACGATATGGGACTGATCGAAGGCGAGATCGGATTGGTCAGCAGCGGAGGCTTTGCAAAGCGCGTTATCGCACCGGAGATCGACCCGTCCAAGAGAGCGAGAAAAGGCTTGAAAGTCATGGAACTGGGCGCAAAAGGTAAAGTCATTTACGCGACTGTCACCACGACCGAGCAAAAAGAAATAGCCTTTATGGATAAGACGGGATATATCGCCATGGGGTCGACGGAGGACTTCTTGATCGACAGAACGCGGATAGGAAAGGGCAGACCCTTCCCCATCGCCGCGGGCGCCGTCGTCGCATCCACCCATAATTCGGAATTGGATTAAAAGATATGAAAAAAACGTGCAAGATATTTTTTATTGCTTTGATACTGCTGACGGTGCTGTCGGCAGTATTTGCTTGCACGAAAAAAGACGAGGAAAAAAAGTATTATACCGTTTCCGATATTCCCGAAATTGCCGCCGCGCAGGCGGACGGTACGCTTTATTTCGAGTGGCTCCGACCTTACGACCGGTATAAGCAGACGACGATCGTTTTTCACGGGGAAGAAAATGCGGAAAATAAGTTCTGCGTCAACCTTTCACGAAGCGTCTATACAAGAGACGTTCTTACGTCCACCGCCGGCTTCAAAGGAAGAATGAGCGCGGACGCGAGCGGAAGCTATTATCTTCTCGACGAGTATTGGTCGGATCTCGCGGAAAGTAACGTCGCCGTGTTCCATTGGGAGCGGTTCGCCGACGAAAGCGATACGGCCTCCGTCGTGGCAAAGATTTTTTCGACGTATAAATCCCGCTATAAGATCGGAGGAACGTATAAGGATAACGTTTTTTCCGTTTCGCTTGCGGACGTTGCGTTCGCGCTCTATTTGCAAGAAACGGAAAAGGTCTCTTTGAGTAAAAAGGAGATACGGTTCGTCGGAGCGGGAGCGGGCGCGCTTTTGGCCGACGCCGTCGCCTCCGTCGCCGTTCGTTCCGGTTTGAAAGACATAATTCCTTATCGAGTTGCGTTATGCGACGCGCCCCTTTCTACGGGTATGCTGACTTTTGACGTCGATTGGTTGAACGCGAAAAAAGAGGACGGAACGGCCGGCTTGATCCTGAAAATGAACGATCTTACCGTCTCGTCCGGGGTCGCTACCGAAATGTACGAAGCAAAAGAAGTGCATTCTTCCGGCGGGACGTACGCATACGAATACGCGGCGGGTACGCGCGACGCCGAAGTCGTCGCCGCGGCCAAAAACTCGGCGGCTTTTTTGGAGATAAGCGAAAGCTATTCTTCGTCCGCCACTTTCGACGTGTATAAAAAAAATAAGCGTATTGCTTTCGACTGGTATTTTTATTCGGTGATCGGCAGCGACGATCTTTCGATCGGATCGGTGAATTCTACCGACAACAGTAATCTTTCCGTCAATAACTGGGGTACAAACGACAGACGTCCCATCCTGAACGAGCGATCGATCTCCAACGCGGATCCGACCAATAAAGGTCGTAATTACGGTTTATCGGCGTGGACGCCCACCGTCTACGTGCGGGCTTTACGCGGCGTATCTTTCACGCAAAAGTCGAACGCCGTACAAAGCGGACACGACATCAACGGAAAAGAAAAATATCGCTACAGGAGCGAATACGTACTGGATAAGTTTTCTTCCGAAAATTATCAGGTATCCGATATGAGTTACTCGCTTCTTTGCGGTCGGCTCTATTACGACCAAGACGGCGATAATAAGATCGACGACGGCGCGGCGCAGGGCTACTCCGGCACGTTGCTTTTTTCGCTCGCTTACGAAACGGCCGACGGCAAAGAAACGATTTTTTCCGAAATGGAGATCACAACGGGCGACGACGGCTTTTTTGCGATCCGCTATTACGACGCCGAAGATGAAAAAGAGGGGATCGTTATTAAGAAAAACGAAAAAGGTCTCCTCGTTTTGTCCGGTATGTGCTGTAAAACGAAAGACCTCTTATCCGAATTTTCGTTCCGTTATCCGCAAGGAAAGACCAATTATTTCAGTAAAAGCGTGACGGGTACTTTCTATGCGAAAATGAGCGGAAATAATTTTTCCAATAATAAATTGAGCGTTTATTTCAATAAAAATACCGTTCATACCGTTCTTATCGGCAACTGCCTTTTCGTAGATAA
>CACXDF010000297.1 GCA_902766325.1 uncultured Eubacteriales bacterium
ACGGAACACCTTTCCGAAAATATGAAAAGGGTCTCCGCTTTGCGAAATAAATTGATTTCCGGACTTTCGACCATTCCGCATTCTGTGCTTAACGGCGACAAAAAAAATCGCCTTCCCGGAAACGCGCACTTCTGTTTCGAGGGCATAGAAGGAGAGAGTCTTCTTCTTTTATTGGACGGATACGGCGTGGAAGCCTCTTCCGGGTCGGCGTGCACGTCCGGTTCTCTCGACCCCAGTCACGTTTTGCTCGCTATCGGTCATCCCCACGAGATCGCGCACGGGTCTTTAAGACTGACGTTATCCGAATATACGACGGAAGAAGAAATTGATTATGCCGTGAGCGTGATCCCCCGAGTAGTGGACAGACTGCGCAATATGTCTCCTATATGGAGAGACAAAATAAGCGGCAAGAAAGCGTTTTTATTATAATAAGGAGAAAAGAAAATGGCACTATACAGCGAAAAAGTAATGGATCACTTCAAAAATCCCCGCAACGTCGGCGTGATCGAAGACGCGAACGGCATCGGAGAAGTCGGCAACGCCAAGTGCGGCGACATTATGAAAATATATTTGAAAATAGAAAACGACGTTATCGAGGACGTTAAGTTCGAGACGTTCGGGTGCGGCTCGGCGATCGCTTCCAGCTCGATGGCGACCGAACTTATCAAGGGTAAGCCCCTGTCGGACGCGTTGGAACTGACAAATAAGGCCGTAGCCGAAGCGTTGGACGGATTGCCCGCCTATAAGATGCATTGTTCCGTCCTTGCCGAAGAGGCCATCAAGCGCGCCATCCTCGACTACTACAAGAGATCGGGTATCCCATACGACGAAGAGACGTTCCGCGAGGTAGAGTGTTGCCACGACGCCGAATAAAAAAAGCGGCTTTCGGCCGCTTTTTTCTTTTATTCTTTCACATATTTTTCGACGCTTTTTCCCCAGACACGCATGATCCATTTTTGCGGATAAATCTTGCTGCAAAGATGTTCGTATTTTACAAACAACGAACATACTGACATATCTTTGCCTTTTTTGGCGTCTTTCAGTGCCTGTTTGACCACCCTTTCGGGCGAGACCATACCGATGAATTTTACTTTTTTCCCGTTTTGTCGGGGTTTTAACATTTCGGTGTCCACCCAGCCCGGGCATACGGCCGTGCAGGTTATCCCTTTTTCTTTCAGTTCGTAATTCATGCTTCTCGAATATGACCGCAAGAAAACTTTGGTCGCGGAATATAACGAGATGTAGGGGTTGGGTTGGAATGAGGACGCGGAAGAAATGTTCAGGATCATTGCGCCGCGATCCATATAAGGTATGACGTATTGACAGAGCAGGGCGGGCACCTTACAGTTGATCTCGATCGTTTTTGCGATTTCCTCGTCCGAAAAACGGGTTATTTTTTCCATCTTCGCCAATCCCGCGTTGTTGATCAAAAAACGGACGTTCGGCTTGTTTTCTGCCAAAAGAGAAAGTACGGTCTTTAATTCCGTTTCGTTTGTCAGATCGCATTTTATAGGAACGATCTTTTCTCCGTATGTGTCGACGAGCGCGTCCAGCTTGGCTTGGTTTCTTCCGAGCGACCAGATCTTGTCGACATTTTCTTTTAACAATTCGCGCACGAACGCATTCCCTAATCCGCCGGTGGCCCCTGTCAGAATGGCGATGTTTTTCATGTTTGATCTCCTTAATATTGAATCTAATTATATATTAGATAATACTGTAATTAAAGAGTATTGGCAACAAAAGTCGATTACAAAAACCGGAAAAAATTTTTGAAATATTTTTGAAAAACGCTTGACGAATAAAAATTTATATGCTATTATCATATCAACCTACGAGGTAAGTAGGTAAAAGGAGAAAGCAATGACGGAGCTGTTAAAGAAGCTTATAAGAAGAAATTTCCGATTCGGGCGAATGTGCGATCGATGTTGCAGGTAAGTTAATGTAAAAAAAACATCACGAACATTCAATTCGATCAAAAGGAGATTAATTATTATGGCAAACTACAAATTCGAAACTTTACAGATCCACGTCGGGCAAGAACAGCCCGATCCGGCTACCGACGCGAGAGCGGTACCGATCTATGCGACGACTTCTTACGTCTTTAAGGATTCCGCGCAGGCGGCGGGCAGATTCGGTCTGACCGAAGGCGGAAACATCTATACCAGACTCATGAACCCCACGAGCGACGTCTTCGAAAAGAGGATCGCCGCGCTCGAAGGCGGCGCGGCGGCGCTTTCTACCGCTTCCGGCTCGGCCGCCATCACCTACGCTATCCAGAACATCGCCACGGCGGGAGATCATATCGTCGCCTCGACCAACCTTTACGGCGGGTCTTATAACCTGCTTGCTCATACGCTTAAAGAACAAGGACTTTCGGTTACCTTTGTCGATCCTTCGGTTCCCGAAAACTTTGCGAAAGCGGTTCAACCGAACACCAAACTGTTTTATGCCGAAACACTGGGCAACCCCAACTCGGACGTCATCGATATAGAAGCGATCTCCGATCTTGCCCATAAAAACGGTGTGCCGCTCATCGTTGACAATACCTTTGCGACCCCTTATTACCTTCGTCCGATCGAGCACGGCGCGGACATCGTAGTACACTCGGCCACGAAGTTCATCGGCGGACACGGCACCGTCATGGGCGGTGTTGTCGTCGACGGAGGCAAGTTCGACTGGGCGCAGAACGATAAGTTCCCCGGGCTCAGTAAACCTAACCCGTCTTACCACGGCGTAGTCTTTACGCAAGCGGTCGGAAACCTCGCTTATATCATCAAACTTCGTACGACGTTGCTCAGAGACCAGGGCGCGGCCATCTCGCCGTTCAACTCTTTCTTGCTTCTGCAAGGCCTGGAGACGCTCTCTCTCAGACTGGAACGTCACGTAAGCAACGCGCTCAAAGTCGTCGACTTTTTGAAAAATCACCCGCAAGTTGAAAAAGTTAACCATCCTTCTCTTGCGGAAGGCAGACAAAAAGAGTTATACTCTAAGTACTTTCCCGACGGCGCGGCGTCCATCTTTACTTTCGAGGTAAAGGGCGGAGCCGAAGAAGCCAAGAAGTTTACCGAAAGTCTGAAGCTGTTCAGCCTGCTCGCCAACGTCGCCGACGTTAAGTCGCTCGTCATTCATCCGGCTTCCACGACCCACTCGCAGCTTTCCGAAGAAGAGCTGTTGCACGCC
>CACXDF010000298.1 GCA_902766325.1 uncultured Eubacteriales bacterium
CAGTACGTCGCGACTGCGGACGGATACCTGTCGGCAACAGAGTATATGGAGAACATGTCGTGAGAAAAGTATTTATAAAAGAAGACGGCGACGCCGTACTTTGCGCTCTGTACGAAGAAAAGGAGCTCAGTCGCTTTTATCGGCTCAATAAAGAGGCGTTGACCGGATCGATCGTCGTCGGTCGAGTCAAATTCGTCAAAAAAGGAATGGGCGTCTTCGTCGATATCGGCTTAAAGCAGGACGGACTTTTATCGTATCGACCGGGATTGAAAAGCGGCGACGACGTTTTGGTGCGCATCGAGACCGAACCGCAGGCAGACAGAGGTTGCTCTTTATCCGAACGGATCACTCTCGCCGGCAAGTACGTTGTGCTGACCGATCGGGAAGAGTATAAGTTCTCACGTAAAATCTCCGAAGAAAAGAAGATAAAATTATTTCGTTTGCCCGGATTTGCGAACGTGGGCTTCGTGTTCCGTTCTCTTGCCGAAGAAGCCGATCTTTCCGCTATTGAAGAGGAGATGAAAAACCTTGTCGAAAGGTACGCCGCTTTGCGAAAAGCGGCTTCGGTCACGCGCGCTCCCGCATTTCTTCTGCGGGTCGATCCGATCGGGATCGCCAAGGATCTTGCCGAAGAATTTTCGTTCGGCTTCGGGGAGATCGAAAAAGATATCGCCGAATTGTCGCAAAGAAAGATAGAAAGAAAGGGCGTGGAACTGGTTTTTGATAAGACGGAAGCGTTAGTTGCCGTGGACGTAAATTTCCATCGTTTCGAGGAGAGGGGAGAAAGGGCTGTTTTCGACGCCGACGCGATCGCTGTCAAGGAGTTTGCGCGGCAACTGCGACTGCGCAATCTGAGCGGGCTGATCGTTCTCGATTATATCTGTCTGCCCCGAGCCGAGCAAAGGGAAGAACTGTTTTCCCTTCTGAAAGAAGAACTGAAAAAAGACTACCTTTCCTGCTCCGTCGAACATGCCGAAAAGAGCGGGCTTTTTATTGTCGTCAGGCAAGAAAGATATTCTTATTAATAAGCGTTTTTTCGACAGATTATTTCATTTTTTGTTTTTTATCCATGATACAATTTCAAGCATGAAGCGCTTTTTATTCGTGCCGCTGATATGCGCCTTTTTTCTTGTTCCCACGCCGGGTGTCAGCTATGCGCAGGATACGCCTTACGTCGTGGTCGAAAAGGACGTATGGCTGCTTGACGCGGATGGAGAGCGCATCTTTTTACTGCCGGAAACATACTACGCGCCCCTTGTCGGGATCGACGAAACGTATTATTCCGTGATTTTTAACGGTGTGAGCGGAAAAGTGCCGAAAGCGTCTGTTTCGGTAACCGGATATCATCAGGAAGCAACCGGAACTGCGCAAACTTTACATATCGCGCAACAGTATTCTTCTTTTACCGCGCTCAGGCTTCGGCCGGCTCCCGGCGCTTCTTTTACGGACGACGCCCCCACCGTTCCGATCGGAGAACCGTTCACGTATCTGGGTTCTTATCCCACCGCGGACGGAGAGTGGTATTATGTTTGTTACGGAGACGCTTACGGGTACGTTCTTGCCGATCATTGCGATAAAAAGATAGACGTTTTTCCGTTCGTTCCGACAGAAAAAGAGCCGGAAACGACGGAAGAAAAAACGGAAGAGGAAGCAAAAAACGACGACCTTCTGAAAGTGCTCGTAATAGCCGGAGTGGCGGTGACCATCGTTATTCTTCTGGTCGTTATCCTCATTCCCAAACGCGGCAGAAAAACGAGATATTATTACGAAAGTTGAGCATCCTATCGAAAAGTATGATATACTGCATGATATGGAAAGGATCGCGTATCGCGTCGTCGACGAAGAAGGTTGGCGCGTAGACTACTTGATGAAAAAAAAGTTTTCGGTCGGTTCCGGCATGATCGCCTCTTTGAAAAGAGTGGAAGACGGCATCATGTTGAACGGCAGGCAAGTCCATACCGACGTTCGCTTGAAAAGAGGGGACGAACTTTCTTTTTCCATCGACGATATCGGAGGGTATAATCCGGCTCCGCCCGTCGATATCCCGCTGAATTTCGTTTATGAAGACGACTATCTCGTCGTCGTGGATAAGCCGGCCGGGATCGCCGTTCAAGGCCCTCCCGAGATAGGCGACAGGACGATCGCCGGCGCTTTTTCCTTCTTGTGGGGGCGGGAAAGATCGTTCCATCCCGTCAGCAGACTGGATCGGGGCACGTCCGGATTGTTCGTCGTGGCCAAGAGCGGTTATATCCACGATCGACTGAGAACGCAGTTGCATACGGATAAATTCGTACGTAAGTACCTGGCTTTGGTCGAAGGAACTCCCCGCCCGCCCGCCGCCGATATCGACCTTGCTATCGCAAGAGAAAGCGAAAACAGTTTAAAGCGCGTCGTATCCGACGACGGAAAGCCCTCGAAGACCACCTATAAAACGATCGCATCGGAAAACGGGTTGTCTTTATTGGAAGTGGTGCTTTTTACCGGCAGAACTCATCAGATACGCGTACACCTTTCCGCCGTCGGGCATCCGCTCGCAGGCGACTTTTTGTACGGATCGGAAGATAGGTCGTTGATCGCCCGTCCGGCTCTTCATTCCCGCTATCTTTCTTTTTATCATCCGATTTTGGAACGAACGCTTGAATTTATCTCGCCGATACCGGCCGATATATTTAAATTACTGCCTTCCGAAACGAAAAACTATCTTAAATAATGCGTTCTCCTCTTGCGCGCGAGGAATATTCATGTTATACTTTGTATAACTATGATAAATACCTTAAAGAAAAAATCCGCTATCCTCTTTCTTGTTTTCATCGTTGCGATCGCCGCGATGGGACTGATCGCAGTCGAAACGCGATCCGCGGAGGCGGCATTTTACGATAAAACTGACTTTGCCGTTATAGGGTACGAATCTTTTATCGACGTTCTTGAATGCAATGAAGAAACTTTTTCGGGAAAGACCGTCCGACTCTTTACCGATATCGATATCGACGTTTTGCCGGAAGAATACCGGAACACGGTTTTGTTCCCCGGGTTTGCGGGGACGTTCGACGGTAACGGGCATACGATCAACGGTATCCGTAAAAATATGTTCGGCGAGATCGCTTCTTCCGCGACGGTACGCGATATCGTTTTCACGAATGCCGAACTTACTTCTTCCGTCGCTCTTGCCGCGACCAATTACGGTTTGATCTCGAACGTGACGTTTTACGGCGCGCAGACTGCGTCCGAGGCGAGGGGAACGGTAGAAAACAATTACGGCGTGATGACCGGGATAGGAAGTTATCTTTCGGTGACCGTTACGTCCAAAAGCGGCGTTTATCTTCTTGTCGGTCCCAATAATAACGAACTTACCGACAGCTTTTTCGCAGGGCCTCTTTATTGCTCCTACTATTCCGGTCCGTGGCGTTGTTCCGACCTGACCGAACGCGTCGTATCCGACGGCGAAACCGCCGCTTTGCACGTTTCTTCCTGCGATTGCGACGTCTTTGGCGACTCGTCCGATCTTACTTCTTCCGCGCCGTCCGTGATGCCCGCTTCTTCCATAACGCTTTTTGACGATCTTGCGTCCCTTTTTTCCGATCTTGTCGCCGATTTTGCCTTTACCGGAAATTACGAAGCGTTTTGTCCTGAGAACGGCACGCAAGCACACGCGGATTACACGGCGTTCTTTGGCGGCGTCAAAGACCTCTTTTCCTGTTCGACGTTATCGGCGGCAAGGAGCGGAAGCGGCGTTTTGGCTCGCAGTGCTCTTATCGGGCTCACCGATCCTTATCTCGTTTCGGTCGGCGGCGACGGCGGTTATGCATATTCCGATTATCAAAGACTGGCGGCGAGACTGTTCGGTCACGAAAGCGTTCAGACGTTTTTGAGTAAAGTTTCTTCCGTCGCTTCGACTTGTTCGACCAACGCCGCCGGCGCGGCGACTTCTTCCGTTTCGGAAAGACTTGTTTATAACGGAGCCGTTTTTACCTCGAGCGGTTCGTTCGTCTTCCCGTACCTTTTCAAAAGTCCTTCCGCGAGCGTTTTCGCTTGCGTTATCCTCGGCGCCGACGGAAAAGCCTCTCTTTTTATCGGCGATAAAGAAGATGCGTTCTCGATGACGGATCTGAGTTCCGGCACGCGTTATCTGGAATCTTCCGGCAGATGCGTTCTTTTCGATACGCCGTCCGCTTGCGACGCTTATACCGCTACGATCGCGGATAACGGAAACGGAACGTATACGAAAACGACCGCGTATAAATACCTCGATATTTATCCCTATTCGGGAGGAAATCTGACGAACGGTATCGTCGAGAACTGCGCCGTTTTCGCGGATATGGAAACGGTTGCGCTCCCCGTCAATATTTTACCCTATTTGCAGAACAGCGCCTGTTGTTCCGGCGTGTATACGCTGAATTCTTCTTTACCGGAACAACCGACCGTCGCGTACGCTTTACAATCGAAAGCGTCCGATACGGACGTTCTGACCGAAAACGTCGATCTGTTTACCGGGACGCTTTCTTCCTATCTCATCGAACCCATTCGTTCGGTAACGGACAGTTACCAATCGGTCTGCTATAACGAGGGGACGTTCGTTTCTCCTTCGCTCGCTTATTTGACGAAAACGATCGACAGCGCCGGAAACACGGCGGACGACTTCTTATCCTGGACTCCGAGCGATTTTAACTTTATCGACGGTTACTACCCCGTGCAAAAGACGTTCTTGTTCGGCGGCGCTTCCGGATCGCCCGTTCAACTGAGCAAAGCGGAAGACGTCGCTCGTTTAAGAATGCTTGTTCGCAAAAACGGCTCTTCGACCGCCTATGCGACTTTGACCGCGCCCATCGACTACGCGGGAAGAGGACGCGTGCGGGCGTTGATCGGCAACGTGGATCTGAATATTTTCGGCGATTACCCGCTTTATAACGCGCCGACAGACCTTTTCGGCGACGGTTTCGGCGTCACGTCCGTTTTTACCGTTCGACCGGATCAAATAACGCAATTCGGCGGTACGCCCGCGTCCGTTTCGACGGTTGCCGTGACGGAAGGCAGCGGAACGCAGGACGATCCGTACGTGATCGAAAGCGCCGGACAACTGGTTTCTTTCGTGAACGACGGAACGAAAAACATTTCGGGCAAGTACGCCGTTATTTCGACCGATATCGTCTTGAACGCGCGGCCGAACGAAATTAATCGGCTTTCGTTGTCTTCTGCCGTCCTGAACGCGACGTTGGACGGTTGCGGCCATACGCTTTTCGGACTGTGCGCCGAGCCTTTCGTGGGTACGGTAGCGGGGACGCTGAAAAATATGAATATCTACGCGCCCGAAGCCTCGGGCAGGGACGCCGCGGCAGTGGTATGCCTTATCAATAACGGCGTCGTCTCCGACGTAAACGTCTACGGAACCGGAGAATACGAAAGCGCGTTCGTTACGACGAACAACGGGACGATCACGCGCAGTCGAAACGAGCTTGCCGCAGATCATGCTTTTTGTGAGACGAATAACGGAACGATAAGCTATTCCGTCAACGTCGCTTCTTCCTGCCCGTCCTTCGACGGCGGAGACGGAAGCGGATGCGCGGAGTGCATTTCCGTATCGGGAACGGATTATCTTTTAATAAACGGCGCCGCCAATGCGTTCGAGTCGGCGGGCTATCTCGTGTTGGAAGAAAACGGTTACGATATGGACGTTTTTGCTTATCGGACGGGCGAATTGAATTCGACCATACCCGTTTTGCGCAGGTACGGTGAAGAATACAAGACCGAAACGGAAATAGAAGTATTTTTACCCGATCCTTCGGATGTAACTTTCGGAGACTATTATACGACGGGCGACTTTATCGATACGACCGATCCGAACGTCATTTTGGAATGGACGTACAGGTACGGTGAAGAAACGACCGTTATTTCAGTCGATGATATGGATGACGACGAGTACGTGAAAGAAGTAGGCGCTTATCTTCTCACTATTGCGGTTAAAGAAACGACGACTACGCTTCCCATAAAGATCACGCGGGCGTTCAATATCCTCAAAGCCGATTGCCCGATCAAAGCGAATAACGTCACTTTTTCAAACCTGAGCGGGAACGCGGGCATCGTCTATACGGGCGAAAGCGTCCTCGCGAGCGCGATAGAACTGGATCCGAACGCCGATAACAACGTAAGGCGGTTGATCGACGAATACGGATATGCCTTTTCGTATGCTTATACCTTCGGCGGCGAGTCCGTCGCGGCGGAAGATATCGTGGAAGTCGGCTTATACGCTCAATCCTTTACGGCGATCTCGAAAAACTATAAAAACATAACGCGTACCGCCCGTTCTATCGAAATCAAAAAAGCGCCGCTTGCCGTGACCGTTACGGGGAGCGCCGAAGTGCGTTACGGCTATCAATTATCCTTCGCCGGGTTTACTGCGGAAGCGACTTTCCTCGGGAAGGACGCCGACGCAAATATGACTTTGCTTTCGGCGGTCGCCGATTATTCTTCCCGTTTCCGTACCGATTACGTCGTGGGGCAAAACGCGGGAACGGAGGCTTCCGTTTGGTTCTCAACGGACGGGATATCTTTGAAAAACTATGCCTTTACCGCTTCTTCTTACGCGGGAGGAACAGTAACGGTGACCAAAGCGCCCATCGCGCAGGGAGATATCGTCTTTTACGGCGCGACGGCCATCCTGAACGGCTCTTACGAAGGGACGTATAACGGTTCAGCGCACGTTCTTGCCGCGACGGGGATCCCGAGCGGAGTCGGGTATGCTTATGACGTGACGCCGAGTTTCGTCAACGCCGGTTCTTATTCCGTCAGTCTGATCGTGGACGACGACGGCACGGACGATAACTATGAAGAACTTGTTTTGACCGTAGACGTCGTCATTCATAAAGCGGAACTGACCGTTACCGCAACGGACGTTACGAAAGAATACGGATATCTTATCGATTACGATGATTTCTCTTTCGGCGTGGAAGGATTATGCGGATCGGATACGGAGAGCATTCTCGACGGTTTACACCCTGCCGCCGCACCGGAAGCGGAAGAAGGTGCGCGGCCGGGTTACGGGGAATACGCTATCGT
Source organism: uncultured Eubacteriales bacterium (assembly GCA_902766325.1). Classification (GTDB taxonomy): domain Bacteria; phylum Bacillota; class Clostridia; order Christensenellales; family DTU072; genus CAG-1782. The sequence goes on from CACXDF010000298.1 coordinate 7,051, forward strand.
ATTTTCCGCCGACGCATACGAGACGAACAATTACGTATTGACCGCCGTACCGGGCGTCTTTACCGTTACTAAAATATCTTTGAGAAGATTGTACGTCAATAACACAAACGGTAGCGGTAATTATGATTTTGACGACGTCGATCGCGTATACGACGGACAGTCTGTTGACTTGCGCGGGAGCGGGATCACCTATTTTTCCGAACAGGGAATAGGCGTTCAGATATCTTACGGCTACGAAAAGAACGGCGTGGCTGCGGAACGGTACGTAAGCGACGCCGGAACGTACGTTGTGACGGCGACCGTTACTCCTGAGTCGGAGGATTACGCCGTTACCGTTTATACGCGGACTTATTTGATCCGAAAGAAAACGACGAGCGTTTATTTTGTTGCGGCGGACGGATATGAAAATAACTTTTCCGGCGGCGATTATACCTACGTTTACGTTCCCGGCGGAACGGTCAATTACGGCGCGGCGGATTATTGCGCCTATCGTTCGACCGGCCTGCCGGCGGACGCCGAAGTGCAGTTCGGCGGCGATAATGCCGTTTATGTCGGTACTTATACGAAAACGCTCTTGTACCTCGGAGACGAAAATCACGAGCCTTGTTCGGCCACCGCTACCGTAACGGTCGCTCCGTGTCCCGTTACCGTTTCCGTGACGCGGGATTATTCTTATACGGCTTCCGCCGTTTTACCGGTATTGGATATCGAAGGTACGGACGAACTGACGGACGGTTCTTTTACGTATTCCTATACGGACGGGTACGGACAACATCCGAGCGCGTTGCGCGACGCCGGGACGTATACGCTGAGCTTGAGTTGCAAGAACGGTAACTATACGCTCGTACAGAATACGTATGAAGTGGTCGTCGTGCCCTTGGCGGTCTCGGTCGATATACCTTCTTTCGATTTCGAGTACGGAACGATGGGCGAATACGTTTATCGGAACGGAGATGAAGAATACGATTTTGTGATCGGCGTCAATACGGTCACGTTAAAAAATTACGTCGTTTCGAAAACGGACTATCCCGCGCTCGTTTACGACGTGACGATCGATCTTATTTTCCGTCTGTACGATACCGATTTCGCCCGTTACTTCCCGGCGGGAAGTTATACGCCGCGCAGCGTTCTGAACACCAATAACTTTACGCTGTCGATCGGTTCCTCCGCCGAAGTCATCGTTCGGAAGCGGACGCTCACGGCAAAGTGGCTTATCGATAACGGATACGGATTCGAAGAGTGCGCCACCGGAGGCTTTACGATCACGTACACGGGCGCCTCTCGTAACGGTATGGTCAGTTATGACGTGGAAGGATTTGCGGAAGGAGAAGGCTTACGCGACGTTGACGTCTCTTATTCCGTCGTCAAGCGCTATAACGCCACCGTTATCAATACCATCCTGACTGTCGGCGAATACGTTTGCGGTCTGAGCATCGGCAATCGGCTGAACTACGTTATGGAGTCGACGACGGCTACCTTTGTCGTCAGGGTGCAAAAAAGACCTATCAGCGTTTACGTGGCGGATGCGACCGTTCAACAAAGAGAACGTTTTACGGGCACTCTCGTTTCGGCTCGCGCCGAAGACCTGGTCGGCGTCGATACCGGTAAGAGACTGAGCGAACTGGACGGCTATTATTTACGATACGTCTGCTCGTATAACGAAAACGTCAACACGGCGTCCGTCGGCGATCGATACTCCATCGACGTTCAGATCACGCTCGATAACTACCAACCGACCGTCGTCTTGAACGAGAATAATTCGGCTGCGACGTTGACCGTCGTCGCCAATCCGCTTCCGGAGTATAATCTCAGCGGCCGTACGTACGTATACGACGGCACGCCGAAGAGCCTCTCGATCAGCGGCGTGGACGAGTCGGTCATGGTCACTTATACGAATAACGAGCAGGTCAACGTCGGGAGGTATATCGTCGTTGCTCGCGTTCGTTACCCGAGCGGGCGGGAGTCCGTCGTATCGGCCGAGCTCGTCATTGCGAAAGCGACGCCTGTCGTCGAGCCGGAAACGATTTACGTCGTTTACAAAGAAGGCGCCGTCCTGACGGACGATCTTATTCGAGGCAGAGCATACGTCGGAACGGGGTTTGAGATCGGAGGAAGCTATTCTTTCTCGGGCGAAAAACAACTCGTTGCGGGCGAAAAGAGATATCCCGTCTCCTTTACGCCCGAGGACACGGCGAACGTCAATGCGATCGATAGCGATCTGTTCGTTACGGTCAAGTGTTTCGTTATCGACGGCAAACTGCTTCAGTCGAGTAACGAGTACTTTTTTACGGGCGCGGATACGATAATGATCAAAGACAAAGTGGTCATCGAACTGGATAGAGACTCCATTGCGGAGATATCGGATAAAGTGCAATTGTATCAGAACGATATTCCCGTAACGAATTTCCTCTTTAACGGGCCCGGCGAGCAAAAGATCGAGATCCGTTATGACGGAGAGACCGTCTATCGGCGTAACTATACGATAGAAGTGGAAACCGAAAAGGAGGAGCCTACGGAACCGGTCCGGATCAATGAAAAAATGTTCGATGTTTCGTCCCTTCTGATCGATGCCTCCCGTTCCGTTATTTACGTCGGCGCGGACGGCGGAAGACTGGCGCTCGATCAAAAGTACCTGGACGACTACGATCTGTACGTCAACGGTATAAAGATCGGCTCTTCCGGTATCAATATCGATATCGGCTCGCAGTCGGTCATATTGGAAATCAGGAACAAGGTCATCGGCACCGCTTATAAAAAGCAATTTGCTGTAAGAAGCGAGACGGAGATACCTTCGGATAATCCGCCGAAAAAGGTCGGATTGCCCGATTACGTAATATACATTATTATCGCCGTGGCGGGTGTGGTCGTCGTAGGCGGATTGCTGCTGCTTTTACTGAGAGGTAGGCATTAAAGGAGAAAGAGAAATATGAAAAAGAAACTGCTTATGCTTTGTTTGCTTGCGTTCGCTTTCGGATCGATGTTGTTTTTAACGTCGTGCGATAAGTTGATCGCTTTCCTCGATAACCCGACCCCAAAAGAAGAAGGCGAACCGCCGACCATTGCCGGTCTCGAGACGATCAAAGCATACGACGGCTATCTGGAGAGCGACGAATACTTATATAACAGCCAAGGGAGCAACCCGATGGCGCTTTCTTTCTCGGAAGATTATTATCTTGTCATTCGTTATAACAACGAGTCGAAAAAAACGATCAGTTCCGTCAGCGTGTCATGGAAAGATTCTTCGAAGCCGCAACCGTCTTCGCAGGTATTCAAAAGGGATTCTTTCGGAAAAGGTTCTAACGAAACGGTAACGTATATTCCTTTTTCGACCGGAGATTCGAGCGAATTGAAATCGGGCGAGATCGTTTTTACCGTTACGTCCGTTCTGTATACCAGCGGAACGAGCACGTTGAAAGCAAAATATGCGGAAAACGTAAAAAACAATATCACCGTTGCCATTCGCCCCGCATCCACGTTGACGCTCGACTATATGAACGCCGATAAAAGACGAGGCTTCGGTACGCAATCGAGAACGGCGACTTATAACGACGTATATTACAAAACGGAAATGCGTAACTATATCACCGCGGCCGATTATAAAGGGGAGACGACCGTCCCCGTCAAAGAGGGCGGTTGGGTGTTCAACGGTTGGTATACCGAGCCTCTCGGACAAGGCCGACTGATCAAAGATGACGATACCTTTGATTTTTGGGGAGATATGACCCTGTATGCCAATTACGAACGTATATACGATATAGATCTTGAACCTGTCGAGGAAGCAATAGAGCATACCTATCGTGAAAACGGTTCTGAAAGGAAAATTACGTTTAAATCGGGCGCCGTCTTGAAAAACAAAGGCAGAAACGAGTCCACCAGCGTCCGCAGTAACTACTTCTTGGATATCCCCGATACCATTGTCCTCGAGACGTACGATATCGTTCAAAAAACCCGTTCCAGCGACGGGATGCCTCAATTTGAAGTCCGCGTCAGCGCAACGGAATATCCCGTGATCAAGATCGCTCCGAACGCTTTTTCCGATTATACGACCATCATCACCGCGAAGGTCGGAAAATACGTCCGCGAGATCGGTTATCGCTCGTTCAGCGGTTGTACGAAAATGGAAAACCTTATTTTTTCCGACGGGAGCGCGTTACAGTATATCGGCGACTACGCTTTTGAGGATACGCGTCAATTGGGACGCACTTCTCCCTTTACTTTGCCGTCGACCGTCGAGTATCTCGGAATGTGCGCTTTCCGTTACAGCGGTTGGGGTATCACGAGAAACGACGGTTCTTCCGCCGCCGGTGAGACCAGACTTGTCATTCCCGCCACCTGGAAGTATATCGGTTATAAATGCTTTTTCAACACCCGTTTCGAGCGCGTCGTTTTCAGACCCGATTGTTATTTCGAGTCGCAAATAAGCGACGCCGAGGGTAGTGCCGACGAAAGCGCCCAAGGAAGCAAGACCATTCGATACGGTCAGAATCGGATCGGCGCTTCGATTTTCGGTATGTGCTATCCGCTTTGGAGCGTTGTTTTTGAGAGCGACTCCCAAAAAGATAACGGTCTGAACATCATCCCGGAACTATGTTTCGACGCGGGGTCCTGGTATAACAAGTCCGATGATAATAACGGCACGTTCAGATGTATCAGTTACGTCTCCTTTGCCGAAGGCCTTAAGTACATTGGGGGCAGCGCTTTCAATTATCAGGTCAAGATCCCCGAGCTTTGTCTGCCTAAGACTTTGGAAGAAGTAGGAGCAAGAGCCTTCTATAACTGCGAATCGGTCACCAACCTTAATTTCGAGCACGTCACTCGAGAAACGATAGACAAAGAGGGCGTCAATAAAGCGCTCACAAAGGACAGTCAATTACGTATTATACGTCACTGCGCTTTTTCCAATTTAAGGAATATCGACGTCGTGTATATTACGTCGGAGCACTTCGCTTTGTACGGCTACGGCGTTTTTGAAGGATGTTCTCGTCTGAAATGTATCATCTTTAATAACATTCTCGACGAAGATCACCTTCCCACGGGCTTTAAGAGCAG
>CACXDF010000299.1 GCA_902766325.1 uncultured Eubacteriales bacterium
CTCCGCCAGAAAAAGTCCCAATCGAAATCGTTCGGTTAGGACTTTTCTTTTATATAAAATACATTATTGCTAATTTTTTATGTTATTTATTACCATTAAACGTTAAAAAATAAAAAAAGTATTGACAGCATTTGTAATATGGATTAAAATCAATTATAGTAATATAAAATTATATCTATTATTAGTTAATATATAAAAAACAAAGGAGGCGAGGATCAAAAAACATAAATCAAAAGAAAAATAATCAACAATTCTTCCGTATGAGTTACGGTAAGGAATCTCGAAGATAAAGCGTAACGTCGTTACGGGTATTTTGTCTTCGAAACTATGCAAAGAAAGTAAAGTACAGATATTGATATATAACAACTTAAAATATTCTTATCTTTCGTAAAGAAAGTTATTTTGTTTATAAATTCTTTTTCTTGCGATATTACTTTCGAGCGACTTTTATTACGGTATGATAGAAACATTTGTATTATTAGGTATATTGGTTGCCGCCGTCGCTTTTTATTTTTTGGATAGAAAAGTGCTCGCCGGCAAAATGATCAGGATCAAGAAGTTTTCGATACCCGCCGACGAACTGTTCAGGAAGGCTTTGTCAGTCATCCTCTTTTTACTCTTTATGCCCCATCTTTTCGGCAAAGAGATGCTGAGTCGCCAATACGGGCTGGATGGAAACGGAGATCCGGATTACCCGTTGCTTCCCGGGTCCGTTTATCCTCTTTTTGATTCGCCGTCGCTCACCGTTTGGATCGTTATTTTAAAATGGCTCACAATGATGATGATCGCGGTCAACATTTTGTTGCCGTTCTTTAAAAAGAGAGAGGCGGACGACTTCGCCGCGCTCTTTTCGCCGATCATTTTGATATTAAACGTCATCTTTTTGAAGCCGTTATCGGTATCCATCGTGGGAACGGTCGATTTTACGCATTGGCAGATCATTGTTTATTGTTGCTTACTTGCGCTTATCGGCGGTATTTCTATCAGTAAGTTGATCGATACCATCGTAAGAAAGGATTTTGTCGATATCGGACGAAGACTGGGTAAACTCGGACTGTTCATTCTTTTCTATTTGATGGCGTTCATGCCGATCTACGCGGCGCAGGTCCTCTTCGGATTGGTAGGAGACGAGGCAAAAAGTTTTACGGTCATTCACAGAATTTTTATTTACATAACTTTCCTTTTCCCGTTCGTCGTTTATTTCCTGTTCCGTCATCATTCTTTATCGGATAGAAAATACTTGCTTTTGATGCTTGCTCTCAGCGGGTTTATTCAGTATTTCGATATTGATAGGAGCTTTTCCATTACGTCGCTCCCGTTGCACCTTTGCAATACGGCGATCGTACTTATGTTCTTTACGTACGTCTTTAATCTTAAAGGCGTGTTCTACTTTACGTATCTCGTTAACGTTCTCGGCGCGATCTTTGCGTTGTTGATGCCGAATACCGATTCGGTTTGGACAAGTATGGACAGTATGGTCTTTTATTATAACCATATCTACGCCATCGTCTTGCCGATATTGGGCGTATCGTTGAAGGTGTTCGAGCGGCCGAACATGAAGTTGATGAAAAAGGCCATTATCGCCTTTACCGTTTACGTCGTGATCGCCGCAACTCTCGACGGATGGTTCAATAACTCCGCCTCTTTGCAACCCAATAAGGTGTACGATTATTATGCCGTCGGACATGAGAAAGTCGACTACTTCTTCCTGTACAGCGACTTTTTCGTCGATAAGATGTCTTGGGCGCGTCCGATAAAGTATAACTTTATTTGGAGATTCCAGGTAGGGGATACCTTGATGACCTATCATTATATGTATATCCTTACGGTCTGGGCCATTTTCGTCGCCTTTATGTTCGTTATGTGGGGCTTTTACGGCACGATCTATAAAGTAGGCGATTCTCATCAAGAATTGCTCAGACGTAAGCGTCTTATGCGCATTGATAAAGTACAACTGTTGAAAGAATTGGATGGAAGAAGCCCGAAAGAACCTCTTCATCCGGAAGGAGCACATATGATCAAGATCAATCATTTTACAAAAAGATACTCGGGTAGCGATCGCAAGGCGGTCGACGACCTGTCGCTTGAAATACACGAAGGCGAAGTGTTCGGCTTTATCGGACACAACGGCGCCGGAAAATCGACCACGATCAAGAGTTTGGTCGGCATTCAGACCATCACGGAAGGTAGCATGGAAATACAAGGATACGATATCGCCCGCCAGCCGCTCGAGGCAAAACTCAATATCGGTTACGTCAGCGATAACCACGCCGTCTACGAAAAACTGACCGGCAGAGAGTACGTCAGCTACGTCGCAGAACTCTATATGGTCAACGAAAAGGACAAAAACGAGCGTATCGAAAAGTATACCAAGATGTTCCACTTAGAAGACGCCATCGACCGCGAGATCAAAAGTTATTCTCACGGTATGAAACAGAAATTGATGGTTATTTCCGCCCTTATCCACAATCCCAAAGTGTGGGTGCTCGACGAGCCGCTGACCGGTCTTGATCCCACCAGTTCTTATCAGATCAAAGAATGTATGCGTCAGCACGCAAACGAAGGCAATATCGTCTTTTTCTCCAGCCACGTTATCGAAGTCGTTGAAAAGATCTGCGACCGCGTCGCGATCATCAGCGGCGGCAAACTTTGCCGCGTATGCACCCCCGACGAACTGACGAAAGAAGGGTACAGCCTGGAAGAATTGTATTTGAAATACGCAACCGAAGGCGCAGACGCCGTTTTTGAAGACAGGACCGAAACCGCAGAGCAGGAAGCAGCCGCAACTACCGGA
>CACXDF010000300.1 GCA_902766325.1 uncultured Eubacteriales bacterium
CGTCTCCGCAGAAGAAAACGGCATTTCCGTAAAAGAAATGCCGCCTTTTTCGTCGCTGTTTTTATCCGTTGCAATAAGATAAAGTTCGCTTCTTCAACTTATAAGCTGTTTTCCATTGCCTCGATCAGGGGCAATTTTTTCCCGCTGAGGAAGCGTACCATGGCGCCGCCGGCAGTGCAGACGTAATTTATTTTTTTCGTGTCGATAAACTTGGACGCGGCGGTAACGGTATCCCCTCCGCCGATGACGGTATAGGCCGGGGTGGATTCCATCGCCTTCCAGATTTTTTCGGTACCGAAGGCAAAGAGCGGGTCCTCGTATACGCCCGCGGGACCGTTTGCAAAAACGGTCTTCGCATTCTTGATCTCTTTTTCAAAAAGTTCCGCTGTTTTTGCTCCGACGTCCAAGAAAGACGCGTCGTCGACAGGCAGGTCGTTTACGTTTATTTCCGCCCTTTTCCCGTCCTTTTCATAGGCAAGATCAACGGGCAGAACGAACTTATCTCCGTATAGAGCAAGAAGGTCTTTCGCCGGTTCGACAAAGGCGAGCAGGTCTTTGTCGGCGAGCCATTTTTCGTACTTTTTACCTACTTTTACGCCGCGCGCAAGGTGCATGACGACGCCGGTCACGCCGCAAGCGAGTATCTTATCGGCGGTTCCCGCGGCGAGCACCTGTTTCATCATACCGAACGCGTCCGATATCTTGGCGCCGCCGAGAACGAAAACACAAGGTTTTTCCGCTTCGGTCATGACCTTATAAAGAGCTTCGTATTCGTTGAAAAACAGCGGGCCGGCATAGGAAGGGAGCAGACGTTCGAACGCGACCATGCTCGGACAGGAGCGGTGCGCCGCGCTGAACGCGTCGTTGACGTACAGATCGAACAAAGGCGCCAGTCTGCGTACGATCCAGGTATCCGCCATTTGCTCGGGTGTCAGCTTGACGTCTTTTTCGAAAGTAGAGACTTCTTCGGCGAGGTAACGGACGTTACCGAGAATAACGGCTTGCCCTCTTTGGAGAGTTTTTACGGCGTACACCGCCGCGTCGCCGCAAACGTCGTCGATATAGGACACGGGATAGCCTGTCAGTTCGCTCAATATCTCCGCGTGCTCGGCAAGCGGGATCAGATTTTGATAGTCGAGCGTATCGCCTTGGTGTGCGATAATGGCAACGCGCGCGCCGCCGTCAAGAAGATATTTGAGCGTGGGCGCCGTCTTGTTGAGTCGATTGCGATTGACGATCTTTTTATCCGCGTCGATGGGAGAATTGATGTCGGGACGGAAAAGAACGCTCTTCCCGTCCACGTCCACACCGATAATACTTTTTATTTTAAGTGCCATAGTCGTTAATTTTTAAAGCAGGTCTTCCACTTGCCGATACCGAGATACTCGTTGGTCTTCGCAGTGGCCTCCGCGCCCGTTTGTTGCATACCCATGCAGGCGCGGATACCGTCCATCGTTTCGGGGATGGTAACGGCCTCTTGCGGAATATTGATCGCGTACATGATAGAGTCGCCCGTTTCCACAATGCTGTCTTCCCACAAAGCGATCTCGTACATATCGCCGCGCGGATTACCGAGGTCGCGCGCGTATTTAAATAAAGACGCGTTACCTTTAAATCCTTCGTCAATGCTGACGACGCGGATACGCGGGTGCTTTCTGAACGCGTCAAGCGCCATTTCTTTGGTGATCTTTTGTTTGCCGGTGGCGACGACGGTAATGATATGCCCATGCGTGATGGGGGTATGGACGAGAATGCCGGTTGCTTCTACGTGCGGCATGATGGTCATAAGGTCGAGAGCCTGATGAGAAGGCGCTTTATCGATCTGGAGCGCGTTCGTCAATCCTCTGTGATAATCGCCCGGATCGGCAACGCGGCGAATGATGGTAATGGCCACTCTGTCGATACCGTACGCTCTGTCCAGACAGTCCACGCTGCGGATAAGACCTGTCGTGTTACAACTGGTCAACTTCAGATATCTCTTATTAAGACCCTTTTCGTAATTGGCGTATCCGTGGAAGAACACGTCGGCGACGCTGTTCTTTTCGCCGCCCTGGAAGATGGCCTTAACGCCGTACTTGTCGTAGATCTCTTTGTTTTTCGCGCCGATACCGCCGGGAGCGGAGTCCAACACGACGTCTACTTTTTGCAATAAGTCGACCAGCGACCCTTTGACCGGAATACCGAGCGCGTCGAACTCCGGTTTTTTATCCATGTCGACCAAATACAGATCGTACGGCATCCCCTTTTCAAAAAGCGCGCGCACGGCAAGGGTGGGAGCCAGATCTACCACGCCGACCAGTTCCATATCCTTCTGCAAAAAAACGCCGTCCGCAAGTCTCTGACCGATCGTTCCGTACCCAACCACGCCTACTTTTGTTTTCGTCATAATTCATTCTCTCCTTGTTTATGGATTTTGTGTGTAAAAACATTATAACACGGTTTTTATTTTTTGAAAAGATTATCTTTTTTTTTAAGTCCGAATAAAATATTTATGCTATAATATAAATGTCGAACGAAAATAACCGATATATGAAATTCATTTCATATTTATTTGACGGTCGTTCAATAATAATGTATACTGAATACGACAGATAAAAAAATACAGACTCGAATATACAAGGAGAGAGAATTTATGAAACCAAACTACAAAAACTGGATACCCAAAGGGAGAGTCGTCAGGTATCTGATAGAGACGGCGGCTTGTCTGATCGCGGCCATTGTCTTCGGCGCGGTGGGCTTTACCTACTCATTAACGTGGGCGATCGCCCTATTCGCAGTAGCGGGCGCCGCGGCGTTTGTGCTGGCTCTTGTCAGCGCCTTTTTGCTTAACTGGCACAACGTTTTTTCTTACGACGGAAAGCGTCAACTTTCAAAGATCATCATCGAGGGCGTCGCAAAATACGTTAAGATCCCCGACGGCGGAAAATGTTTGGACGTCGGCTGCGGCACCGGCGCGCTCCCGATCGCCATAGCAAAAAAGAACCGTAATGCGACCGTCATCGGCTTGGACAGACTGATCAAGATCCAGCCGCTTTTTGAAGACAACGCCCGTGCCGAAGGGGTCGAAAACGTGACCTTCTATCCGGGCGACGCTCAACAGCTCCCTTTTAAGGACGAAACCTTCGACGTCGTCGTCAGCAACTACGTTTATCATAAGATCCCTGCAAAAGACAGACAGGCTCTGCTTCTGGAAACCCTACGTCTCGTCAAAAAAGGCGGCACGTTCGTCATTCACGATACCTTCACCGAAAATAAGTTCGGCGACATGAACCTTTTTATCGACAAACTGAAAGAGATGGGCTACGAACAGGTAGAACTGATCGACACCACGACTAAGTTTATGACCGAGAAAGAAGCAAAATCGCTCTACTTGTCCGGCTCAGCCATTCTTTACGGAAAAAAATAAACCGTTAGTAACCATAACCGCGACCCGGAGCCAATGCTCCGGGTTTTTCTTTTTTGCGTCCATAAATAAACCTTTACAAAAAAAAGCATCTTGTCAAAATTCTTTATTACTTATATAATTAAAATATGATCGCTTTTATTTCCGATCGCGATCGTAAGGGGGAACACTATGGAAGAAAAGACCGCGCCGGCTCAACCGAAAAATTATATTCCGAAAAAGGAATTTTGGGTCTACGGCGTAGCCGCTCTCGGGCAAGGCATGATATACGCCGTTATGAGCAGCTACATTTCCGACTTCTATCTGAACGTCATGAAGCTGACGCCGCTCTTCGTGCTTCTGCTGATGCTTCTTGCGCGTATTTGGGACGCGATCAACGATCCGCTGATGGGCATGGTCGTCGATAAATGCGACTCCCGTTTCGGCAAATATAAGCCGTATATCGTTTACGCTGTCATACCCATTTCTTTATTGACTTTTTTCATGTTTTTCGTACCGGAATTCGCCGACGTCGACTCATCTTCTTACGACCCGATGGGCACCTACGTGTGGGTCTCGTTCATATACGTCTTTTGGGGCATGATCTACACCATGAGCGACGTGCCGTTCTGGAGTCTGCCCAATGCGATGACGCCGGAAGCGCATGAACGCGGCAAGATCATCGGTTTTGCCCGCACTCTCAATGGTATCGGGAGCGCCGTTCCTATGGTCATCTATATGGCTTTGGGATATCTGCATATACACGACCGCGCGCGTTATATGATCATGGCTATCGTCGCTTCCGTTTGCGGTTGCATTCTGTTTGTATCCAGTTACCTGACGGTCAAAGAACGTATTAAGATCCCGAAACCGGTCAAAGAAAAGGGGCAGGTTTCTCCGCTGAAATTGATCTTTTCGCATAAGGCGCTGATGATGGTTGTTTTGATGGGCGTTATTTCCAGCGGAAGATATATGCTCCAGGCGGCCGCCGTGCACGTTTCACGGTATACTTTTTATCTGGATGGCATGGACATCAAGACCAGTCAGAGCACCGTTCAGCTCGTCTTTTCCGTCTGCACCGCCGCCGGTATGTTCGGCGCCATGATCGCCTCGCCGTTCTTCTTTAAGAAATTCAGTTACAAAGCTCTGATCGTTTTCACGTGCATCGTCGGCGGTATCGCCGCCCTTATCGGATATATGGTCGGGTCGCTGACCGGCTTTAATTTGTGGGCGCTCGTACCCTTCCTGTTCCTTGCCAGCGTGCCGACCGGCGTTATCAACGTGGTAAGCTACGCCATGATCGGCGACTGTCTCGATCAAATGGAACTGGAAACGGGCCGACGAGAAACGGCGCTGGGCAACGCCTGCCAGTCCTTTGTCAATAAGCTCGGCAACGCGCTTGCCACCACCATGATCATCGCCATGTACATGATCGTAGGCTTAGACGTCAACGCCATGACGGCAGGCGGACAAAGCGTAGAAGCGATCAATCCCGTAACCTTGAGCTACGGCATCCGCAACGGTATGTATATGCTCGTCACGTTGATCCCCGCCATCTGTCTCCTGCTCTGCTGTATCCCGCTGATCTTCTACGACATCACGGGCAAGAAAAAGGACGATATGCTGGCCGCGCTCAAACAAGCCCGTTTGGATCGCGGAGTATCCATAGAATAAAATCTTTTTGAGAGGTAACAAAAATGTTTGCTTATCCGAAATTCGATACCAACGGAGAAAAAGTTCTTTGTTCCGTTCGACACTATCCGGAACTTATGCAAGACATCTCCGTCTTTCAGTTCAAACCCGGGCAAGAAAAAGTCTTCTACAGC
>CACXDF010000301.1 GCA_902766325.1 uncultured Eubacteriales bacterium
AAGAACAACGACAAGAGCTTCGATCGCAACGGAGAACGTCGTCCGCGTTACATTGCCGAAAACGGTAAGATCATTCCGCGGAGAACGTCGGGCGTTTGCGTGAAGCATCAACGCGACCTGGCCGTAGCGATAAAACGCGCGCGGATCATGGGTCTGCTCGCTTTCAAGGGTGAATAATCGCCGCTTAGCAAAGTAAAAAAGACGTAAGCCGGTTACTTTGACAAGAGACAAGGTAACCGACTTTTTTTAAGAAGGAGTAATTTATCTATGGAAACCGTTATTAAATTGACGCAAGCTAAATTTGACGAAATGAATCAGAAATTGGACTATCTCCGTACGGTTCGCCGCAGTGAGATCTCCGACGCGATCAAGCACGCCAAAGAGTTCGGTGATTTGAGCGAGAACGCCGAGTATTCGGCCGCCAAAGACGCGCAGGTCGCTAACGAAGCCGAGATCGCCCGTATCGAGGACACGCTTGCTTTGGTCGAGATCATCGACGAAAAAGAAGTCAACACAAAGTATATCGGCATCGGTAACAGCGTTGTCGTATACGACGAAGTCGAGGACGAGGAGATGACCCTTCAGATCGTATCCAGTCTGGAAGCCGACAGCCGTCAAAACAAGATCAGCGACCGTAGCCCCATCGGCAAAGCGCTCGTCGGCCACAAGAAGGGCGATCGCGTAGTTGCCAAGACGCCGGCCGGAGACATGGTCTTTGTGATCAAATCCATCAGCAAAAACTAAGGAAAGATAAAAATGGCAGATATTAACGAAAAAGTAAACGTCGAACAGGATAACGCGAGCGAGATCGCCATTCGTCGGCAAAAATTGAGCGACCTGGTCGCCGCCGGCAAAGATCCTTACGAGATCACCAAGTTCGACCGCACCGCGCAGGGTTCCGAGATCCTTGCCGATTTCGAGAAGTACGAGGGGAAGACCGTGACCGTCGCGGGCAGAATGATCTCTCGCCGCGTCATGGGAAAGGCGTCTTTTGCGCATCTTCTCGACGGTGGCAAAAAGTTGCAGATCTACGTCCGTCGCGACGACGTAGGCGAAGAAGATTACGCCGCGTTCAAAAAGTGGGACGTAGGCGACATCATCGGTGTGGAAGGATTCGTATTCAAGACCCAAACGGGCGAAACGTCCGTACACGCGCAAAAAATCATCCTTCTCAGCAAGTCGCTTTTGCCGCTCCCGGAAAAGTATCACGGTTTGACCAACACCGACTTGAGATATCGTCAGCGTTACGTCGATCTGATCGTCAATCCCGAAGTTATGGACACCTTCGCTAAGCGTAGCAAGATCATTTCTTGCATCCGTACTTATATGGAAAGCATCGGATTCATAGAAGTGGAAACACCGGTACTGAACAGCATCCCCGGCGGCGCCAACGCTCGTCCGTTCGTTACTCATCACAACGCGCTCGACATTGATATGTATATGCGTATCGCCACCGAGCTGTATTTGAAGCGCTTGATCGTCGGCGGCTTCGATAAGGTCTTCGAGATCGGTCGTATTTTCCGTAACGAAGGCATGGATATCAAGCATAATCCCGAATTTACTACGATAGAACTGTATCAGGCGTACGCCGATTACAACGATATGATGGACATTACCGAAGGACTTTTCCGCTATTGTGCTAAAGAAGTCTTGCACACGGAAGACGTCGTTTATCAGGGAGAAACGCTCCATTTCGGTCAAAAGTGGCCGCGCGTTACTATGCTCGACGCCGTTAAGCAATATACGGGGATCGACTTTGAGCAGGGCACGACGGAAGAGCTGATCGCCCAGGCTAAAAAGATCGGCGTTGAATTGGACGGCGACGAAACCTGGGGTAAGGCTTTGTACGAAGTTTTCGACCAGAAAGTGGAAGAAAAACTGATCCAGCCCGTTTTCATCATCGACTACCCGGTGGAAGTCAGCCCGCTCGCCAAGCGCAAGCCGAGCGACAAGCGTCTGACCGAACGGTTCGAGTGCTTTATGATGGCAAGCGAAATGGGTAATGCTTTCAGCGAATTGAACGATCCTATCGACCAGAGAGGTCGTTTTGAACAACAGGCGCGCGAAAGAGCCAAGGGCGACGACGAAGCGCAGTTTATGGACGAAGATTTCGTAAACGCGCTTGAGTACGGTATGCCGCCCACCGGCGGTCTCGGTATCGGTATCGACCGTATGGTCATGATGCTCACCGATAACTACAGTATTCGCGACGTGCTTCTGTTCCCGACCATGAAGCCCCGTAAATAAAAAATGAGTCTGGTCGCCGAGATAGAAAAGAACGCCGACAAAGCGCGCTTTCATACCCCCGGACACAGCGGCAAAGCCGAGACGGCGGGCGTATACGACGTGACCGAACTCAGTTACAGCGACAATCTCTTGCATCCGCAAGGTCAGATCGCCGCGCTTGAAAAAAAGATAGCTTCCGTCTATAAGGCGGAAGCTTGTTTTATCTCCACACAGGGAGCGACGACATCTTTATGGGAGGCGATTTTTGCGACCAAAGACAGGGGAGAATACCTTCTTGTCGGCAAGATCCACTCTTCCGTTTATAATGCTCTGCGCGCGTTGAATCTGCGCGCCTATCATGCGGACGCATTTGATAGTAGCGACGTCCCGGAAGGAGTCAAGACGCTCGTTATCACTTCGCCGGATTATTTCGGAAATTGTTTACCGTTGAAAGATATTTGCGACGCCGCGCATAAGAAAGGGATAAAAGTGATCTGCGACGCCGC
>CACXDF010000302.1 GCA_902766325.1 uncultured Eubacteriales bacterium
ACGTTACCCGGTTCTACGTCAAAGCGGGAAAAAACTTTTTGAACGATTTCTTTCATTATATTTTACAGTCCTTTATATCGACCTTCGTCGACCAATCTCTTTAAATTCTTTTTTACGTCGTCCGCATCTTCGCGATAGGTCACGCCGAACCATTTTGACGGAGTGGACAAAACGCGCACTTTCGCACCTTTATCCTTGATCATATCTCCGATGACGACCGGCAGATAACATTCTTCCTTTTGTTCGTCCTTCATACCGTCAAAAAAGCGTACGAAAGCCTTTTTCAAATCGACGAAAAAGTCCGGGAAAAGCCCCCACATGTTCATCGAACAAACGGAGTCGAGCGGGATGCCGCTGTCCTTTGTAATGGCTTTCATCTCGACGATCTCGCTCAGATACCCGTCGCGAACGGAACATATCCCGCGAGAGACGGAACCGAACTCGGTCAGCGTCGTACCCAAAGGAAAGCCCACGTTACACATTTCATCCGAAGTAACGAGATGATCGTGCAGTATCTTAAAGGACTCGTACCCGTAAAAGTCGTCGGCGTTGATCACCCCGAAAGGCGTATCGACGGCGTTTGCGGCGCAGAGTATAGCGTGCGCGGTGCCCCACGGCTTCGTTCTGCCTTCGGGGACGGAATAACCCTCGGGGATCATGCTTATATCCTGGTATGCGTACTCCACGGGGATCAGCTTATCGATACGACGGGCAAAGATGCTCCTTATTTCGTCTTCGTTTTCTTTTTTTATGATCATGACGACCTTGTCGAAGCCGGCGCGATACGCGTCGAAAATGGAAAACTCGATGAGTATCTCGCCGTTCGGTCCGAGCGGAGCGATCTGCTTGCTGCCGCCGAATCGGCTTCCCATTCCTGCCGCCAAAACCACTAAGGTTGTTTTTTTCATCATTACCTACCTAATCAATTATACTATAAAAATATTTTACCTTATGTAGATAATTATGTCAATACGCTACGATTTCAGTCCATAAACGTGAACGCAAGATCGAGCACGCAAATGGTATCGCCGTCCTTGGCTCCCTGCTCTCGAAGCATATCGATGATGCCTCTTTCGCGCATCTTTTTCTGGAACCAGTTGAAGCTGTCGTTGTCGTCGAGATAGGCCTTCCTGGCCAATTCTTCCACGTAACCGCCGGTGACGTAAAACGCGCCGTCGCGACGTTCTATCACGACGCTGTCCTTACCGGCGGGCTCGTACTCGAACTTGGTAAACTCGATGGGAGCGAGGGGCGGCAATTCTTTCAGCGTAAGCGTCACCGCATCCAAAAGTTCTTTAACGCCCTGACGTGTGGCCGCGCTGATGGGATACACCGGCACGCCTACTTTCTCTTTCAGCGCGGTGAGCGTCCCTTCGTCCGAAAGCGCGTCGATCTTATTGGCAACGACGATCTCGGGCAAGTTGAAAAGCCTTTCGTTATACGACTTCAATTCGTTGCGAATAACGTCGTAATCGGATAGCGGATCTCTGCCGTCGCTTGCGGAAATATCGATCACGTGTACGATAAGGCGAACGCGTTCGACGTGACGTAAAAACTTATGTCCGAGTCCCTGCCCTTCCGACGCGCCTTCGATAAGACCGGGGATATCCGCCACCACAAAGCTGTCGTCGTAGTGCTTAACGACGCCGAGATTGGGCGAAAGCGTGGTAAACGGATAATCGGCTATCTTGGGCCGAGCCGCGCTGATCACGCTGAGCAGAGTGCTTTTTCCTACGTTGGGGAATCCGACCAATCCGACGTCGGCAATGGTCTTTAATTCCAGCTTCAATTTCCTTTCGACGGTCTTTTCTCCGTTTTCGGCAAAACCGGGCGAGCGCTTGGTAGGCGTGGCGAAACGCGCGTTTCCTCTGCCGCCTCTGCCGCCGGGAAGAAGGAGTATCTTTTCTTCCGGATCGAACACGTCCGCAAGGATCCCGCCCGTTTCCGCGTCGGAGATGACCGTGCCTCTGGGCACCTTAATGAGCATATCGGCGCCGCGAGG
>CACXDF010000303.1 GCA_902766325.1 uncultured Eubacteriales bacterium
ACCCGTTTGATCGCCTCTGCGCAGGCTTTTTCCGCTTCTTCGTACGGGTAATCTTTTCCACAGGCGGAAAGCATCTCCCGATATTGCCTCAACGCGGTGATAAAGAGGCATGTATTGACGAAAGGCTGAGCGATGACCGTCTTTTCCAACGTGCACCAGTCGCCCAGGCACCAGCCGCCCTTTCGTTCGCGTACGATAAGATCGCGGTACTCGCCCTCGCCCATGCACTCGGTACGGATATGGTTTATCCATTTTTCCATCGCCGGCAAAAGCGTTGCGATATATTCTTCTTCGCCAAGCAGCGTAAAATACTTATAGGGTGCGAACACGATGGCTCCGCCCCATCCGCACGGTCCGCCGCCACCGCCCATCAGCGGCGCGGTATGATGTACGTGTCCCGTCTTTTCGTCCTGACAATCGACGATATCGGCGATCCACTTCCGATAAAAGTCTTTACAATCGAAACAAAGAAGCGCCGTCTTGGTAGTAAGCTGACCGTCGGCGGTATACCCCAGTTTTTCCCGATGCGGGCAGTCGGACGGGATCCCTCCGTGCATATTATTAAGTTGGGTCAGCTTGTAGGCGTCAAAGAACCAATTTAAGACCTTATTGTCGCACTCGAAAGTCGCGACTTCTTTAAACGGAACGTGTACGACTTCGACGACGCACTCGTCGACCTTTCCGTAAACGGAAAAGTAGCGGAAACCGTTCCATCGAAACGTCGGATGCGCTTCCGTTTCCGGCGTCAGACCCCGGTACTCGTCTTTTTGTTTTTGCACCCCACCGCCGATCGCGGTAAAATCCAATCGTCTCTTTCCGCGCATACTTTCCGCTTGGCATACGACCACACGCCCTCTGCCGCGCACCTTTACCCAACCGGTAACGTTTTTCCCCGCGTCGTAGACGGCGTACCGTCCGAATTTATACAGTAGCTTGGGCACGATCCGTTCGCAAACGGTATCCGACGGGATATCCTGAAAATAAAGGGGGCTCCCGAAGTCTTCTTTTTCGGCAGGACAACTCCACCCGCTATCATCGAACCCGGGCAAAAACCATTCTTGTTTATATCTCCCGTAATCGACTTTCTCGCCGAAATAGACGTTGCTTTCCACGATATGCGACGGCGCATACCGAAGCGTTTTGTCCGAAAAAATCTCCTCTTTCCCCGTTTTCAACGCAAAACAAAGATAGAGTTCTTCGGAAAAATTGACCTTCCCTTCGGCCGTCTTTTTACGTTGCGTCAGCCACCCGCCGGCAAGAACCACGACAAGGACGTTTTCGCCCTCCTTCATCAGATCGGTCACGTCGTAACGGCAAACGTATATCCGATGCTTGGACTCTTCTTTCGGCAAGGGATAATTATAATGAGAAAAATCCCGATAAAAATAGTCGGAAAACACAGGCGTGAAATAGTCGTTCGAGATGCGTTTTCCGTTGAGATAGGCTTCAAAATACCCCAGTCCGCAAATAATCAGCTCCGTTTTGCCCGGCTTTGCGATCGAAAACGCTTTGCGCACGACCGGCAATCCTTTTTTCATCTCCGGATAGACCGTCCAACGGGCGTTCTTGCCGAACGCTTCTTCAAAAGTCATGATCTCCTCCTACTTCATAAAAAACAGCTTCATCTTGGGGAAAAGGGGTTCTTCTCCCGTCAGTTTATTCAAAATCTTACTGAAAAAAGCAATGATGGGCGCGTTGATCAACACGGTCACCACCGTTCCCGCTCCGATAAAATGATACGACGTGCAATAGATCTTGCTCCAGTCGAACTTATCCGCGTCCAAGTTGATACAAAAGGCAAGAACGAGCGATAATAATAAGGACGCGCCGTCGTACAGGAGTTTGACGCGGGCGATCGGCTTGTTATACCTGTCCGCCACCTCGGCGACGAACAACTCGTACACCTGCAAAGGTAAATAAGTACGAAAAAAGCACGCGACGCCGAATGCGGTAATGCAGTCTCCCACTATCAAAAAGAGCCACCGCATCCACACGGGATCGAACGGTTGCCGCCCGAAAATAAAAAGCCACAAATCGAGTACCATTCCGTATAAAAAAGCAACGACGAAAGAAAAAAGATACTTGATCCTGGCTCGTTGCACGGTCAGACAAAGGACGACGAGCAGAAAGCCCTGAAAGATGTATTCCATCGTGCCGACGGTGCATCCGGGCCAATGCGCCGCTATAACTTCCTGCAAAATAAAAGGCGGCGCGGCGATCATGGATACGCCGAGATCGGCCTTACTGCAAAGGGCTACGCCGAGCGAGACGAACAGCACGCCGAGGAGCCAATATATTTCGCCTGCCTTTTGCGGCTTTTTCATAACGATCCTCCTCCGACGAGCAAACTGATCCCGTACAATGCGACAAGATGAATGGGATAGAAAAAATAAAAAAAGTACTTCATACGCCATTTGCCGCGGGTTTCATTATACAACGCCATCACAGGCACGGCAAGCAATCCGCATATCTGTAACGTCCAATATTTACCCGTGAACACAGCGATAAACGTGATGCCCAACGCAAAAAAGAATAACCGGAGCCACTTCTTTCGGGTAAGATACACGAGCCAGGGCAAAAGGATTCCGCCGAAATAATAATCGACGTGAACGACCTTCGTTATCCGATACAGCAAAAATGCGTACGCAAAAAACAAGGTCAAACCCAGTACCGCGCCGTCTATCCTTTTTACTTTGCAGGCAGAAACGAAGTTTTGCCATAAATAAACGAGCGCGATGGCAAAAGTGAACGACAAAAAGACGTTCATCATGTTGTCGCCGATAAAAAAGTAATAAACCAGATGAAAAACGA
>CACXDF010000304.1 GCA_902766325.1 uncultured Eubacteriales bacterium
ATCTTCGGTATATCCTTTTGCAGAAAGATAATCTTTTATATCCTTCTCCGCTTTATCAAGAAGCGCCTCCGCTTTCTCTCTTTCTTCTCCCTTTTTCAAAAGGCGATCCCACCGCAGACTGTTCGCGCTCCGGAGTAGATCGTCGAATATTTCGTCCTCGCGAAGACGGGCGATAAGGTTTTCTCTTTCTTCTCTTTTTTGCGCCGAATCGGCACGGATCACAGCGTACGTTTTTTCTCTGATATTCATTATTCGTCACCCCAATCGTCAAAATTGACAAGCGCGCTTTTGAGCTTTTCTTCCGAAAAATGATGTTGCATATAATCATCCGAATTCGACGGTTTTTTATCCGGTTGCTTCATTGCCGCAAGAACGTCTTCTTTCTTGAATATCTTGCTCGCACGCATTGATCCGAGGGTACGACTGACCAGCTGCAACGGGAACGCCGCGCCGCAGTGGCGATCGGCGACGGCCAGTATCGTCTCCTCGTCGAAGCCCCATTCGATCCAATTTTTATAACTTTCTCTGTCTCTGTTCGTCACGGCGCCGGCATAACCGCAAGCGTCGTAAACGGCGCGGATCTTCTCGTCGATCTTGACCTGGCGATCGACGTAAGCGTCGATGTCGCTTTCCGTAAAGAGCCCGAGAGCGGCCACCTTATCGACCATGCTTTGCATAACGTCGAGCGTATGCACGTTCCGTAAAAAACAGTATCGCGCCAGGCGCAGAAGCGCGTCGCGCTCGAATCCCTTGGACAGCCACGGCATGACGTATACTTCCACCACGCTGTCGGCGTTGCTGTAATAGATGCCGAGTATTTTGCATATTTCTACGGCGAGATCGCGGATCTTCTCTTTGTTTTCGGTATAAGAAGCGACGTCCGCCGCAGTGATCGCGCCGGCCTTTTTCAGTTCTTCCATATAAAGATCCAGCTTTTCCATCCCGCCTTTTTTCTTACGCGAACGGGCGGCGACGAGCATGGCGTCGAGCGTAAACCCGTACTTCGTCCATTTATGATACATCTGTCTGTCGTCGATATCGGCGACCCGTCTTATGCCGAGCGTCTCGAACAATTTTCGGATGCTTTCGTTATTATTCTCAAGATCGGCGATATGCGCGGCGACCTTTTTTTCGGTCAAAAAGCCCTCTTTCGCCCATGCTCTCGCGGTGTCGCAAACGTGCTTCATGCCCATTTTTTCTCCGCCGCCGAGATCTTTACAATACTGCATGATAAGCAACATGGCGTTGATCTCGATCTTTTCCGACTCCATCAGTTCCATATACATATTGAGGACGTTCGGCGTCAAAAACTTTTCCGGATAGATCCGGTACGCTTCTTCCGTAAAGGGTTTGTATTTTTCGGCGTTTAGTTTAACAATAGCCGGTTCGGGTTCCCGAACGGATAAATAAGTTACCGAAAACGGCTCTATCGCGGAGAGCTTAACGAGTCCTTTCTTTTCCCAAAACTTAAACCCGGAACGTATTCTTTCTTCGGTGAGTTGCAATTTGCCGGCGACGTACGATAGTTCGCCTTCGCCTTTGAGCGCGCAGGACAGACCGTACAAATAGATCTTCACGTCCGTCGGGTCGGCGTCGGGAAGGTACTCCGTGATAAAGACGTCGTCTATCGGGATATACCTTTGTCGAACGAATTCTCCGCTTACTTTTACAAATCCCATAATTTCCCCGAAAAAATGTCGGTTGCGTATTGCAATCAACTTTTTTGTAGTGTATAATATTTTATACTGACAAGTATAGCACACAATTGCCCTTTGCGCCAGTCATTTCTTAAATTTTTTTCGGAAACCTGTCGAAGGCGTAAGCGGTGGGCTGACAGAATGGAGGTTCTTCGTATGTTAATCAAAAAATTGTCCGTGAACGGCATTTTCGACGATCCCGCTCTTTCGTTCGATTTTACTGCCGCCAAAAAGGCGTTCAGAAAGAAAGACGCGGACTATATCAAGCGCGGACTTTCGTACGCCTTCTTCGGCGATCCCGTCCTGGCGCACGGAAGCGTAAGCCTCTCCTTCGAAAATAGCGGAGAAGGACTGCTCGTTCGCGATTTTGAGAACAATACGGCCGTTCTGCACCTCACGGACGAAACTTTGCAGGGCGAAGACGCCGTCAAAGAATACCTTGCTTCCGCTTTGGGAATGGACAAAAAGATGTGGACGACTTTCTTCGCCGCCAAATCCGAAGAAATGTACGAAAAATCTTTTGAACATACGGCCGATTATTTTACCTCCGTTCTGGCCGGTCTGAACATCGACAGAGAGATCACCGAAAACGCTTTCGAGCGCTTTAAGGATAAATTGCGCGATTATAAAGAAAAAGACGACGTGCTTGCTTCTTTAGAAAGCGATTACGACGCCGGCGAGATCGCCAAAAAGATCGAAACGGCCAACGCAGAGATCGAAGATATCGGAAAGAATTGCGCCGCGCTGCGCGACGCCGTCGTTTTGGGAGAAAAAGCGCAGGAAACCGCGGAAAAACTGCATGAAACGGAAAAAGAATTGGCCTTTCTCAGCGCCGACAGCAAAAAAACGGACGAACTGCGTGAAAAGCTCAAGCAAAGCGACCGCATCAAAGAACAGCTCGTCGCCGTCCGCAAATCAGCCTCGATCATCAACGAAAACGACGGTTTAAAGCCCGTTATCGAGAGCAAGAAAGAAGAACTTGCCAAAAAAATCAAAGAAGCAGACGCGGGCGAACGCGTTATGAAGAAAAAACAGGCCGACTATGTGAAACTCACCGCCACGGTAGAGAGCCTTTATACCGCTCTGAGCGAACTGATCACGGAAAACGTCTCTTCCGGCAAGTCGGATACTTTTATTCTTCGTCACGTCGATCAGCGGTTTTCCGATCTGGACAAAACGTTGGCCGCGCTTCGCAAAAAGGAAGAAGGACTGCAAGCGGATCTCGATAAAGCGGAACTCGACGTAGTCGTCTACTCCAAGCAATGCGGTACTGACGCCGTCGTCAAGGCTTTTGAAAAGTTATACGATTTTAACCGCGACCAAATGGATCAATCTTCCGAGCGTTTAAACGCCATCTCCGAGGAAAACGGAGACGACGCGGCGCTCCTCATTGACAGATACCACGACGCGGAAAAGAAAAAGGACGAATTGTTCCGTACTTACGTCTTAGCCGATAATCTTTTAAGAGAAACGGAAGCTATCGACGAAAAGATCAACGAAAACAACGTTGCCGTCCGCAGTCAGCAGGAGAACCTGGACGCGCTCGAAAACGCGAAACTCACGTTGAACGGTTATCTCGAAAAATGCAATAAGAAGGTCGAAGCGGCCGACGCGGAGATCTTTAAGCTGAACACGCGCAAGCAGTATTACACCGAGATCGGGGCGTTGGAATACGGCAATCACTGTCCCGTCTGTAATATGCCCGTCATCGACAAAGCGGATACGTCCGTCGCGATGGCCGAACTGGAAGACGAGATCAAGAAACAAGAAGACGAAATTTCTTCTTATCGTTCCGTCCGCGCCGAATACGCGGCTAAGCTGGACGAGATCAACGTTCGTATCGGCTCTCTGCGCGCAAAAACGGACACCGGAAGAGGATACGTCGCCAGTCTGCAACAGTCCAAACTCGCCAAGATCGCCGTTTTGAAAAAGCTGTACGCCTCCGCGGGAGTCGAAACGCAGGACGAACTCATCGCCCTTCTCGAACAAACGGTCAACGAGGTTTCCAAGGCATCTTCTATCGCCAACGAATTGAAAGGTCTGACCCAATCGACCTTCATCGCCGGCGAAAACGTATCGCACATCGCCGCCCTTATTCAAGAACTGAACGGTTTTGACGGCGGAGAACCGATCGCGCAGGGCAGGAACAAACTGCTCGCTTTGGAAAAGCAAGAGAAGCTGGCTCTCGGCACGATCAGCGGCGTAGGAAAGCAAGCGGAAGGAGACGTCTACGAAGAATTGCGTAAAGCGTTGGAAAGAAGAGACGCCCTGCAAAAGAGCCTTACCGAAGTCCGCGAAAATATCATCGCCTGCCAAAGCCGCGCCGCCACCGTGATCGACGGCGACAAAGAACTGAATTACGGACAATTGTGTATTGCTTACGCGGGCAAGCAATATATTTCCGTCATCGACAGCATCCGCGAAAAAGAAGAAGAAAAGAAAGCGCTCATCAACGAAATATCCGCGCTGAACGGCATTCTCAAAGATAAACGCGCCGAGATCGAATCGGAAGAAGACGACGTCCGCGGATTGGAAGCGCGTTTTAATAACAACCTCGACTATCTGGAAACGTTGCAGAACGACGGAGAATACGATCTCAAACTATTTAAGAACGGAAAGATCTCCAACCTGGAAGAAAAAATTCTATCCGACGGCGAAGCGGACGAGATACGCCGTCAAATCGAAGAATTCGACAAAAAAGAACTGCTTTTACAGTCTCGTATGGAGGCTCTTCAAAAAGCCATCGAGTCCGCCGACACGGACGCCGCTCTTATCGAAAAGAAAGAGGCTCTGCCGCGCGCGGAAGAACTGCTTTCCGAAAAGAAAGAGGCTCTCTCCTGGCTTCTCGGCGAAGCAACGATCGCCAAAACGCTACGCAATAAGAGAAAAGCGCTAACGGACGAAGCCGAACTTTATCAGGAAAATTATTCTTACCTCGGCCGCGTCTACGACGACGGCGCCGTTATTCTGAAAGACACGGTCAACCACGTTTTGATGAAAGTCCTGCCCCGCTACGTCGTGGAATGTAAAGGAAGCGGCCTCGTTCTGAAAGACGGCCGCCGCGAAATGACTACGATAAACGACGAAATATATTCCGTACTGCTCGTCGCACTGACCGACGCCTTCCGATACGTCGTCAGCGGTATTCTCGACTGTCCCAATATGCAACGCATGGTCGTTCTGAAAGCAAGCTCGGTCGGAGACGAGATCAAAAAGAAGCTCGACGACTATGCGAGATCGCATAATATCGTTATTCTTTACGTCAAATAGGATATGATGTTTTTTCAACAATTCGGTTTACTGTTTTCCAATATGGAATGGTACGTCGTCGTACCGTTCCTTTTGGGCATAATCTTTTTGTTCGTTGAATTTTTGGAACCCGGTTTCGGCGTTTTCGGCATATCGGGGATCGCCGGCCTGGTAATTAGCGTTGTCCTTCGCGCCGTCTTTCACAAACCGGAAGACAACGTCGTTATGCAGCTGTTTCAATTCGTTCTGGTCGACGCGCTGATTTTGGGGTTATGCTTTCTGCTTCTTTTTATCGCGCAGAAAAAAGGTTGGCTGAAAAAGGGTATCTTCACCGTCGGCACGGCGGTCGATCCGGATTTCAGCAGCGGTACCGATAATTACAACGAATTACTCGGCAAAGAGGGGGTCGCTCTGACGACTCTGCGCCCTGCCGGAAAAGCGGAGATCGAAGGTGCTGTTTACGACGTTGTGTCGGCCGACTTTTTGATCGAACAAAACAGTGTTATCGTCGTATCGAACGTCGAAGGCGGAACGATACGCGTCAACAAAAAA
>CACXDF010000305.1 GCA_902766325.1 uncultured Eubacteriales bacterium
ATAGCGAATTTATGATAAGGATATAGCTAAGTAAAAGAAAAGGGCGCGGCTTTTTGCCGCGCCCGCATCTTTGTTAACTCCGGAAAGGATCAGTTGAAGCGAGCTTTGTACGTCTTGCCGAATTTGAAGACGGGGGAGTTAGACGCTTCGATGGTGATAGCTTCTTTGGTGATGGGGTTGAATCCTTGGTGAGCAGCTTTCTTCTTGAGTTCAAAAGAGCCGAAGCTGGCAAGAGCAACTTTGTCGCCCGCTTTCAAGGCGTCCGCGATCACGTTTTCAAAAGCATCGATAGCCGCAGCGGCGTCTTTTTGAGTGAGGTTTGCCTTGTCGGCAACTGCTTTGATGAATTCTGTTTTGTTCATAAAAAAATTTTCCTCCTTGGGTTCTTTAATTCATTTATAACATATTTCGAAACGAATTGCAATACGTTTTTTGAAAAAAGTGTTTTCGGCCTGTTTTCAGAGCTGATATAATGGTCGTAATTTGACTATAAAGTTATGATTCGCGCGATATATCGTCAATAATGACAGTTTTTTAAAATGTAACAGGATGATGTTTTTCTTAAAAATAAAAAATTTTAGACGGTTTTTCGGGATTTTTGGCGATCGAAAGGTTCGATATTAGACGGAGGTCGGGAAAAACGGCGGATGAAAACATATTTTTTTTACCTTTGGCGTAACGCAATCGACGATAAATACGCGCAGAACGGGAGGAGACGGGCAAGACTTGAAAAAAAGTTTTTATTTTGTTATAATTTTTTCAATCTTTATTCAATGTTCGCTTAGGATAATCGAGTCGGTCGGAGGGAGTTATTATGAAGGTTTTACTTGCGGAAGACGAAAAAAGAATGAATCGCGCCCTGTGCGAACTGCTCAAACAAGAGGGGTACGAGGTTTTTTCCGTAGAGAACGGCACGGACGCTCTGTCCGAGATCGAAAGCGGGGTGTACGATCTGGTCGTGCTGGACGTTATGATGCCGGGTATGAACGGCTATCTCGTCGCGCAGAAAGCGCGTAAAGAGGGCATACGCACGCCCATTCTGATGTTGACCGCCAAGAGCGAACTTGACGACAAGGTGGAAGGATTCGACAGCGGAGCGGACGATTATTTGACCAAGCCTTTCATGACGAGAGAATTACTTGCCAGGCTTCGCGCTTTGGCTCGTCGGGGCATTCGATCGAACGACGGGAGTCTGACGTTCGAGGACTTGCGCTTGGACGTAAAGAACGCCGTTTTGCATTGCGAGGACAGGAGCGTCCGTCTCGGAGAAAAAGAACTCCGGATCATAGAATATCTTATCGCCAATCAGGATCGCGTTTTGACGAGGGAGCAGATCGCCGTTAAGATATGGGGATACGAAAGCGACGCGGAATATAACAACGTAGAGGTATATATGTCCTTCGCGCGGAAAAAACTGGCTTTCGTCGGTTCCGTATGCGAAATAAAAGCCCTTCGCGGGATAGGATATCAGTTGAGGTGTCGGGATGTTTGATAAATCGAAAAGGAAAATCGTTTTCGCCATAGTTTTTTCTCTTTTGGCGCTTATGATCGTGACGCTGACGACCATTTATTTATCCAATCGTTTATCGATCTTACGAGAGAATAAAGAAATGTTAAAAACGTATGCGGAACATTACGTTCTCGACGCGCAACCGGACGCTCCGAAAGACGATATAAACGGCGAGATGCCGCCGGAACCGCCGGAAGGCAGAAAAAACGGTCGGAACGAGCCCGTCTTTAAGCTATCCACTTTTTATTCGGTGACGTATGCGAAAACGGGAGAGGTCCTTGCCGTCAATAACGGGAATAACGCTTTGCAGAGCGACGAAGAACTGCTTTCCATCGCCGCGACCGTTCTTAGAAAGGGTAAAAACAGCGGCACCGTCGGCGCTATGACCTATTTGATAGACGAAAAAGACGACTACACCCTCGTTGCCATGATCGACGGCACCATCAATGACAAAAACCAAAAAATGCTATTTCAGCTTATGCTGATCATCGGTTCTGTCTCCGTGGCCGTATTGTTCGTGATATCCGTTTTTATCGCGCGGCGTATCGTTCGACCGTTGGAAGAAAACGACAAAAAACAAAAGAGGTTCGTTTCCGACGCCGGGCACGAATTAAAGACGCCGATCGCCGTTATTTCCGCCAACAGCGAGCTATTGCGTCGGGAGATCGGCGAAAACGAGTGGTTGAATAATATAGACTACGAAAATACGCGCATGAACGAGCTGATCAAGCAACTTCTTATCCTTTCCCGAGCGGACGGCGGCAACGTACAGAAAGAGGTGTTGGACTTCAGCCGACTGGTCGCCGGAGAGACTCTTCCGTTCGAGAGTTTGGCGTTTGAAAAGGGGAAAAAGATAGAATCGGACGTAGAAACCGGCTTGACGCTCTCGGGAAACGCAAGCCAACTCCGACAACTGGTATCCATTCTGCTCGATAACGCTCTTTCTCATGGGAAAGGAGAGGCTGTCGCGCTATCTTTGAAGTCGGAAAAGCATTCTATCGTCCTTTCCGTCGTAAACGACGCCGAAGAAATGAGTCCCGAACAGGTATCGCATCTTTTCGATCGCTTTTACAGAACGGACGAATCGCGCAACGAGAGCGGATCCCATTACGGACTGGGCCTATCCATCGCCAAAGCCGTCGCGGAAGCGCACGAAGGTACGATCCGCGCCGAATATCGTAACGGCAAGATCACTTTTACGGTTGTCTTTCCGAATAAAAAACACAACTGATCTTCGATCGTAATAATACGCCGCCCGACGCTTCGTTCGGGCGTTTTTTTCTTTTCCGAAAAAATTTAAAAATTAAAGAATCTTCAATCGATTTTCAATCTTTGCTCGTTATCCTATGATCGAAGAACGGGAAAACCGTGCTTCGGAATAACGGAAACGATCGTGATAAAGAGCGCTTTATCCGGTCGGAAGGAGTTTATTATGAAAAAAGTATTGAGTTTGGTCGTGGTGCTTTTTACAGCGATCTGTATGTTGACGCTCGCAGCGTGCGGTGTGACGTCGGAAAACGTTTTGCCGTCGCAAGAAACGGAACAATCGACGAAGACCGATTACGTAGCCGCAGAAGCGGCCGTCGATACGACGTTCGACAACGTAACAGAGGCGACGGACGACTTTTCGATCGCAACGGAAGACGGAGATTATATTGCGGACGGCGGCGTGTATACGATCGTAAAAGGCGGTACGTATACGTTGTCCGG
>CACXDF010000306.1 GCA_902766325.1 uncultured Eubacteriales bacterium
CGTCTACGATTTTGTAGGCAGGTTGGATATCTTTTTGCATAATTACACCTCTTTCGTTTACGGTCTGCCGTAAACTGTGATTTTTTTCCATTATAAAGTTTCGGGCCTGTTTTGTCAAACGAAAATGAAAGGATTTTACCTTTTTTGCATAAAATAATAATATGTTTGATTATTTTAATTGCGGTAGGGTCCATTTTTTGGGCGTCGGAGGGGTCAGCACCTCGCTCCTTGCCCGTTTTTTACATACCTGCGGCGTGCCCGTTTCCGGCACCGATCGGGAGTCCGGTGACACTCTCCTTTCTTTGCAGGAAGCGGGACTTGACGTCTGGACGGGATTCTTGCCCGAAAAAACGGGAAGACCGGGGGCGGTCGTATATTCGTCCGCGATCTCGAAAAGCGACCCGGAATACCTGTATCTTGCGTCTTGCGGCATTCCCCTTTTCGAGCGCTACGACTTACTCGGCGCGGTGTCGAAAGTCTTTTCATGTACGGTGGGAATCGCCGGAACGCACGGAAAAACGACGACGACCGCCATGATCTCGAAAGTGCTGTCGGACGCCGGGAAAAAACTCTTCTCCCACGTGGGCGGCAGGTGCCGGGATCAAGCCGATTTTCTTTTTACGGGCAAAGATTATTTTGTTTGCGAGGCCTGTGAGTACAAAAAAAGTTTGCTTTCTCTCCGACCCGATATCGCCGTCGTCTTAAACGCCGAAGTCGATCATCCGGACACGTATAAAGACCTGTCCGAAATATACGATACCTTCGATCTGTATTTAGAAAACGCCGGGAAAAACAGTATCCGACTCGTATGCGGAGACTCTCCGTATTACTTTGCGCGACAGACGCAAAACCATCCGATGACCTTCGGGCGGGGCGAAAACAACGTTTTTCGGATCGTCGACGAACGAGAACGCGAGGGCCGGTACGGATGCGACGTTCTTTTTTACGGCGAACCCGTCTGTTCTTTCGATCTGTCCGTTATAGGAAGACATAATCTTTTGAACGGAGCCGCCTGCGTCGCGGTATGCGCTCTGTTAAAAATCGATAAAGAAGTCGTTGCGCGTTCGCTCGGTTCTTTTTCAGGCGTAAACAGACGTTTCGAGTATAAAGGGACGACGCGCGGCGCTAAAATATTTTCCGACTATGCCCATCATCCTACGGAGATCGCCGCGGCGCTGACCGCCGCGCGAAACGTTCTCGGTAAAAAAGGACGACTGATCGCCGTTTTCCAACCGCACACGTTCAGCAGAACGGAGGCGCTTTTGCCGCAATTTGTCGACTCTCTTCTTTTCGCGGACGCTTTGATCCTCGTTAAAGAATATGCCGCCCGAGAAAAAGAAGAAAACGGCATGAGCGCCGAAAGACTCTTTTATTACTTAAAAAACAGAGATAAAACCTATTGCAAAACGCTACTCGAAGCCGCCGCCGTCACGATAAAAAAAATCGCGCCCGGAGACCTGATTTTGGTCCTGGGCGCGGGAGACGTCGATCTCGTTTGCGACCTCATAACGGGCGGAAAAGAATGATCCGCCTATCTTTTTTACAATTTAACGACAAGACCGTAATAGTGCTCCGGATTGTCGGCAAGTTCTCTTAAACAGACCTCGGCGTCCTTAAACGTGACTTCTTTATCGATAAAGCCGTCTAACTTAAGGATATCCTGCACAAGGATATTGACGGCCGATTCCATCTCGGTATTGCCTTCGGTCACTCCTTCGACGTGTAAATGCTTTTTACCGATCAAACTGATATCGGCGTCCACCGTCTTGGCCGTTTTGCCGTCGCAAAGAACGACGCAAGTACCGCCCTCCTTCGTGATGGGGAACAAAAAAGCGCAACTGCTTTCGGAGTTCAGATTTACCACCCCGAGATCGACCATTCTGCCGCCGGTGATCTCTTTGACGCGATCGAAAGGTACTTCTTTAGTAGAATCGACGGTGTAGTAGATACCTTTTTCTCTCGCCGCCTTCAAACGCTTTTCGTTGTTATCGATCAATATGGGGATATATTGGAAGTATATAGCCAATTGCGCGAGAATGCAACAGGTGGAGTCGCTCCCGAGTATGGCGATGTGATCGCCTTTTTCTCCTTCGAACGCGTTCAGAACGCGCAACGCCGAAGCAACGTTAACGGTAAAAATAGCTTCTTTTTCTTCCACTCCTTCCGGAAAAGGTATGATCTTATCGATGGGCATAAAAACGTACTCGCTGAAAAAACCGTCCATATCCACGCCGCGCGTCTTGACCGACACTTCCGTTTCCCTTCTGTCCGATTTCCTTTCCACATAAGGATTCAGAATGACCTTCATTCCCCTTCTCAGGTCGTAATCCGGACGATCGTCGCTTACAACGCCTATGGCGATCTTACCGATCGTAAAAGGCGCGGGGAGTTTATACTGCCCGGAAAATAAATTGACGTCCGACGGGCATATCAAAAGGTGAGTAACCTTGATTTTGATCAGGTCGCTTTCTTTCGTGCCTATCTGCGTTTCGATCAAGCGGGAATTTCCGGTGGTTTGATAAATCTTCATTTTTTACTCCTTCACTATTTTCTATCATATTTTCTGTAATTATTCGATTCTTCAGCCGAAGTATATCTCGTTCTGATATATGTTCCCGTGTTCTCCACGGCGATATCTTTGTAGACGTAAATAAATTGAGCGTGATTGCAGAGGTATCCGGCCGCGGATTCGGTGGATACGGACGCGCATATCACAACGCTGTCGAAACGCACGACTTTTATCCGGCAACCGTCGAAAGCCTCGTCCCCGATCGTGGCGACGTTCTTCGTAACGGTGATTTCTTCGAGCAAGGAACAGTTTTTGAAGGCGCCCGCGCCGATAGTGGTAAGCGCCGATTCGCGCGTGGCCTCGTTGACGCGGAACTCTACCCGCTCGAGATTTCTACAATCCGAGAAGGCATCCGAACCGATCGTAACGACGCTCTCCGGCAAAGTGATATCCTTGATCACGGTCGACTGCAAGAACGCCGCGTCCGCAATAACGAGGGTATCGTTCAGTACGACGTACGTGCTCTCTCCCGATTCTTTATTGTATGCCAATAAGTATTTATACGCCGGACCTTCGTAATATAAGGCGCTTCCTCGCCAATTGTTGACCGTATTGTAAAAACCGGTATTGTCAAAGGCGTCCTGTCCGATCCGTGTTATCGTACCCGGTAAGGATAAAGAAGTAAGCAGCTCGCAGTTATTGAAGGCGTGACGGCCGATGTCCCGCAAAACGGCGGAAGCGACGTTAACCATTTTTACCTCGGTCAATTTGCTTTCCGTCGAAGTCTCGAAGAAATAAGCCGGCACTTTACGGACGGCGTTCCCGATGGTAAGGACGACTCCGGATTGCATCTTACCGGCGTCGACGAAGATATCCGAACCTTCGACGAGATCGCCGCAATACTCGGCGTTGAAGTCGACATTGCGCATCTTATGCGTATTGGCGAAGGCGCGCGCGCCGATCTTCGTCACGCGCACGGGAATGGTGATCTGCGTCATATTGATACAATCCTTAAAGGCTCCCTCACCGATATCCGTCAGGACGTCCGTCATAACGACGGAAGATAAATTTTCGCACCCTTCGAAAGCGAAAGCGCCGATAAGATAACCGTTGTTGACGGCAATATTCTGTTCTTCGTCGACAACACTGCCGATCGCGGAAACTTCCGTTTTCACACTGATGATATTAACGCAATTCTGGAAAGCGCCGTAATAAATATTCGTATAATGGGTTACCGTAACGGACTGTATGCTATCCGGAATATAGAAATCCGACTTATCGAACCCATTGTGGCTCTGACGGGTCAAAGTCATGCCGGAGTGGGTGTCGTTCGGATCTTCCGTATCGGCGTGGAAGACGTATCCGAAAAGAGTTTCGTACGAGGGAGAAATCGCTCCCGCAATGCCGCCGACAAAAGGCGTAACATATTCTCTCAGCGACGTACAACCGTAGAACGCGCCCTCTTCGATCGTCTTAAGCGTTTTCGGTAAAGTCAAAGAGACAAAATTCGTGCAATAGCCGAACGCAAGTTTCTTGATCGTTTCGCACCGGCTCTTGTCATCGTCGGGGAAATTGATCGACGTGATCTTCGCTCCGTTTGCCGTATCTTGCGCGTTGAACAAAAACCGTTCGGGAACGACGCGTACGGAATCGGTAAAGGAAACGGCTGTTCCCGCGACGACGTCTCGTCCAACCATATGGAAAACGCCCCGATCGTCGACGGCGCAATCGGCCGCGCGGAGAGTGATCTGGGTAACGTTAACGCACATCCCGAACGCGTTATGATCGATCGTGACGACGCCGGAAGGAATAATCAACGCAGTCAGCTTTTTGCAAGAATAGAACGCTTCTTCTCCGATGGTTCTCAGACTGTTACCGTCCATCGTAAGCGAACGAACTTCTTCGCAATAAGCGAAAGCATGATCGCCGACCGAAGCGCAATGGTTACCGATGCCGTTCAGGAACTTGATCTCAACGATCTTGGGAGCAGTGCTTGCCGCGCCCGTCGGACAACACAAATAAGCGGGTAAACGAGTCGCTTCGTTATCGACTTCAAACACCACGCCCTCTCCTTCGGCTCCGACGCCGTAGAATACGCCGTTATTGATCGCCAGATCGGCGCAGGCCATCGCGTTGAAGGATATCTTATCGACCGATACGCAAGTGCTGAAAGCGCTGTTTCCGATGCTTGTGACCGCCTTGCATATTTCGATCTTCGTAAGCGACGCGCATCCGGCGAAAGCAAATTCTCCGATATAGGTCAACGCGTCTGAATTATTATAGTTGACGGCGCTCAATTTTGTGAACGTACGGAAAGCGTAGTCGCCGACGGACGTGACCGCCTTACCAAAGGTAACGGTAGTGACGAGATCGCTGTAATCGACGTTTTCAAACGAATACCAGGGCGCCGTACGAGAAGCGAAATCGGCCATTTGACCGATACCGGCCACCTCCATACGATAATAACCGGAGCGACTGAAGTCGTTAAGCAAATAAGCGTACACGGTAGAGTCGGTTTCAGGCTTCGCGCATTCCCAGTACAACTTCGTATAGCTGTAGTATTGATTATTATTACGCATAGTATCCGTTTCCGCAAGGCGGAAAACGCTCGTCAAGTACTCGCCCGCTTTCGTATTACCGTTTTTCATCAGGTCGGAACGGCAATAAATGACCGTCGCGTTCTTACAGAGTTCTCCTTGCGATTCTTGCGCGGACAGCCCGGATATAACGACGGAACTTACGATAAAGACGGTCTTTAATTCTGTGCATCCGGCAAAGGCTTCCGAACAAACGACGTCAACCGAAGACGGAATGGTGATATAACGAACGGATACGTTATTCGCGAACGCCTTTTCGGCAATGATATCCGTTCCTTCCAAAATAGCGTATTCTTCGTCGATCGAAGAACGGGCTTCCAATAAGAACTTTCTGCCGTTCATATAAAGAACGCCGTCGATCCAGTTGGAGACCGATCCGGAATCGAGATTATAGTAATACGTATCGTAAAAGGCCTTTTCGCCGATGAAATTGATCTTGTTATTGTCCGCAAAATCGATGGAGGAAAGCAATGTGCAGCCGGAGAAAGCGCGTTTTCCGATCGAAGTCACGGACTGCGGCACGGAAACCGTATTCAAGTTGATACAATTTTCGAAAGCGTATTGTCCGATACTGCGAACGGAGCTTTCGCCCGCAAAGGTGATCTGGATCAAACGGTCGAATCCGCAGAACAAGTAATCGGGCAAAGAAAGAACGCTTCTGTGCACGACCAGTTCCGTTCCCGTATTATTCGCGCCCAGTTTATAACTGCTTGCAAAGACGTCGGGCAGTTCGTTTGTCGCCGAAAGCGCGTTATATTCGATCCGTGTGAGATAGAAACCGTCTATATCCGCGCCGAAGTCGCCGAAGGCCCCACTACCAAACGTTTTTACGCCCTGACCGATAGTCAGCGTCTCCACCTTAGAGCATCCGAAGAAGGCGCGCGCGCCCACGTTCACAACACAATCGGGGATAACCACCGTCTTTAATCCGGTACAACCTTCAAATGCGCTTATTCCGATCGATCTGACCTTATCCGAACCCCATTCGACGGAAGTAAGGAACCCGTTTTCGTAAAAGAGATAAGACGGTATGGTCGTAACGTTAGCGCCGATAAACAGCGTAAAGCCGTCTCCCGTCGCATTATTGTCCGTACCGAAAACGTACTTCGGTTCCGCGCTGTCTTCACACGCTTCGGCTAAGAAGCGAACTTCCGTAAGGTTCAACATTCCGTTAAAGGAATACTTGCCCAAAGACGTGACGTTCCTGCCGATGGTAACGGTATCGACCAACGAAGAATACGCTCCCCAAGGGATCAAAGAGGCAGAGTTATATTCTCTCATGGCTCCGATACCTTCCACAAAGAGGTTATAACGAAGAGCTATTTCTTCGTGCGCGC
>CACXDF010000307.1 GCA_902766325.1 uncultured Eubacteriales bacterium
GATCGCCGGCAGCGGACAAAAACCGGCCGCGAACGCCGTTCTTTTGTCGACGGTGTTCTGCATGGTAACGATACCTTTGCTCTTGCTTTTACTACAATTTACGCCGCAATAAATCAATTAAAAGGCCGATCGATCCGTATCGAAACGGTATACGAAGGCGCTACGTCTTTGATCTTTTCCATCACTTCGTCTTTGATCTCTTCTTCCGTACTCTTGTCGATAAACGGCGCAAGCACGTCGAAAGATACTGTGGGATTCTCTTTATCCCCGCTTATGCGAAAATCGTGTATGGAATAGGACGGAAAACACTCTTTGATCCTTTTTAAAAACATTTTACGCAGTTTCATGCTTTCCGGATCGCGTACGACGGGATCGACGTGAATGGTAGCGTAACAGCGGAATTCTTTTTCCAATTTGTTTTCTATCTCGTCGACGCAGTCGTGCGACGTCAAAAGATCGGTATCCGCGGGCACTTCGACGTGAAGACTGACCATGACCCTGCCGGGGCCGTAATCATGCACGATGACGTCGTGAACGCCGAGCACCATGGGAGAACCGGACACCGCTTTTTCGATGTTCTCTACGAACTCTTTTTTCGGCGGTTTACCGACCAGTTCCGTAAAGATCCCGCCGAAAGACTTCAGTCCGGTAAAGATGATAAAGACGGCGACCGCGATACCGGCGCATCCGTCCAGAACGGGCAAAGACCAATACATGGATACGAAAGCGCAAATAAAAACGACGAACGTACTGACCGCGTCCGCGATACTGTCCAGCGCCGTAGCCTTAAGCACGCTCGAATCCAGCTTTTTACTCCACACGTAGTTATACAAAAACATATATAACTTGACCGCCACCGAAACGCCGAGAATAACGAGCGTAACGTAAGTGATATTGACTGCTTGCGGGGCAACGATTTTTTTTATTGCGGAAATAGCCAGCTCCACCCCGATCACCATAATAATCAAGGATACGAGCATCGCCGCGACGTATTCTACCCTTCCGTGTCCGTACGGATGCTCTTTATCCACCGGTTTATCGGCTATCTTAAAGCCGACCACGGTGACGACCGAACTTGCCGCGTCCGACAAATTATTAATGCCGTCGGCGACGACCGAAACGGCGGACGAAATCACACCTACGGTTATCTTGCCCGCGCAGATAAGAATATTAAGGAATATCCCGACAAAACCTGTTAAAAAGCCGTACTTTTTACGTACGGCGCGATCGGAATAATCCTTGTGGTTTTTTATAAACAGTTTGCCTAATAAAGCGATCATTGTTTGTCCTTATTTTTCCAGAACTTATCCAGAGAGTAATACTCTTTCTTGTCTATGGTAAATATATGCACGATGACCCCGCCGAAGTCCATTACGATCCAGCCGCTGGCGTGTTCTCCGTCTTTATGCAGGACCGGGATACCTTCTTTTTCGGCGCTCTCTTCCAAAAATTCGTTCAGCATCCTTACCTGCAGATTGTTCCTGACCGTAGCGATCAAAAAGTAATCGGCAAGAACCGTCTTATCCGCGACGTAGAGTTCTTCCAAAGAATCTATTTTCTTCTCTTTGATAAAACCGCTGAGTTTGTTTTTTAATTCTTCCGTTGTCATTTTTTCCTCCGAAGATTACTTTATAATATTATAATATACCGCGCAAGCCTTCGTCAATAGGTCAAACGATCCCCCGCCGGCAAGCAAATGCTCGTAGCAACTTTTTACGCACGCCCTGAAACCCTTTTCAAAATCGCTTTCAATGATCTTGCGCAGTTCTTTCACACCGGGATAGTCGCGACCTTCTTCCAATACGTCGGCGCAGAAGATCAGCTTTTCAAGCGCAGTCATATCCGGCTTGCCCGTCGTATGACAACGAATGGCGCTTATCACGTCGGCGTCGTCCACCCCGTATTGCGTACGGGCGACGTCCGCGCCGGTATATTGATGCGTCACAGGCGCCGGAACGCCTTCTATTTCCGTTTTTATATGCTTGGCGCAATCGTGTAAGAGAGCGCTCAAAAAAACCTTTTTATAGGGCAAATTCAGGCTTGTATTCAGTTTTAATGCATACAAAACGGTCCTGCATGCGTGCTCGAACGTTTTTTGCGGAATATTATCTCTCAATCGATCGACGATAGAAGCGTAACTCAGGTACAAACCGCTCTGTTTTATAATACGTTCTACGCCTTCGCAAACGTCTTTTTGCGGCAAACCCAATTCGGCTCTCGCCTTGATGACCGAGCTGGAAACCGACTTCCCTTCGACGCGCAAAACGGCGATATCGGCCGCATACTCTTTCCGCGCCCGTTCCACCGCCTCGTTCAGATCGGGGATGTCGGCTCTGCCGGCAACGAGAATTTTTATTTCGCGAGCGATAATTTCCGGATTCTTCCAACCGAAAAAGTGCGCCATGCTGTCTCCGCCGATCAAAAAAAAGTACTCGTCGGAAGGATACTTTCGTTTTAAAAGCGGAATGACTTCGTACGAATAATTCGTCGTATTCCTTTCTTTCTCGATGGGATCGACGATAACGTAACGTAAGTCTTTCGTTCCTTCCGTAACCATCTCGAAACGGGTCTCGAAAGGACTGGCCAAACTTTCTTTATGCGGCGGATAATAACTCGGATATATTACGACCCGATCCGCAGACACTTCTTTTTGCGCGCCCTCGACGATCGCCCGATGCTCGTTATGGAACGGATCGAAAGCGCCGCCGAAAAATATAGTCTTCATACTTAATATTATACTTCGTTTTTTAAGAACAAACAAGCGTTTCCGTCCGTTTACATTTTTATCCGTCGGGGAAAAATCAAAACATGAAAACATTCGATAAACTCTTCCTCGACGCATTCCTGCTCGGTTTTTCCACCCTTCTTTTTTATTTTATCGTAAAAAACATAGTCGCCGCCATGTTCATCGCCTATCTGTCGCTGATCGTTATGCGTTCGATCGTCATTTATTTTATCAATCGTCGCCGCGTCGTCTTCGGAAATATATCGGTAAAAGAGATGGAAGACGTCTTTGCCGTTTGGGGAACGGAAAAACAAGCCGAATACCTGTTTCGGCTCTTTCCCGCGTACTACTCGCCGGAACGTATCGGAAACAAGATCGTTTTCAGAAAGGATCGCGTAAAACATATGATCGTCTGCAATTATAAATTTCTACCGACAAGTTGCGACGACGTGGCAAAATTGTACCGGGAGTCGTCGGATGAAGAAACGAAAATATACGTTCTCGGCAAAGCCCCGCCGAAAAACGTCTTGATGCTTGCCAATACGCTCTCTTTGGACGTATCATTCCTCTCCTCGCGAAAGGTAAGAAAACGCCTTCTGAAAAGCAACGCCCTTCCCGCTCCTTTTCAAAAGAAAAAAAGCGCGAAGCCGAACGGAAAAGAGCTTCTTTCCGACATACTGGATACGAGCCGGACGAAATACTATTTCCTCTCTTCTCTGTTTTTTCTGTTTTACGGCTTACTCGGTATTTACCGGATATGGTATTTTCTTCTCGCCGTCCTGACTTTCGTTATGGGATCGCTGTGCGTTATTACTCTCATTAACACGAAAAAGACGAAGACGAAAAAATAAAAAAGCAAGTCTATTCGACTTGCTCTCGATGGTCTGGGTAAGAAGATTTGAACTTCCGGCCTCTTGAACCCCATTCAAGCGCGCTACCAAACTGCGCCATACCCAGATAACGGAATACATTTTATATCTAATAATCCGTTTTGTCAATTGTTTTAACTACATAAGCATAAAAAAACGGTCGGCAAAAAAGTTTTTCGCCGACCGATCCGTATGCGTATATCGCGGGATGACTACTTGATATCGAATCCTCTCTTCTGGAGCGCCATCACCTGCAAATTGACCTGTTCCAGGAACTCCTTGTTGGTCTTCGTTTTGACGATCATATTCAAGAGGTTTTCGGTCGCGTCCGCGCTGTCTCCTTGTCCGAGCAACTTTCTCATCGCCCACACGCCCTGCAATTCGGACTGGTCGAGCAAGAGTTCTTCCATTCTGGTACTGCTCTTATACAGGTCGATAGCCGGGAATATCCTCTTTTCGCTCAATCTGCGATCGAGGTGGATCTCCATGTTGCCCGTTCCTTTGAATTCTTCGTAAATAACGTCGTCCATACGACTGCCCGTATCCACGAGAGCGGTCGCGATGATGGTCAGACTTCCGCCGAACTCAATGTTACGCGCCGCGCCGAAAAACCGTTTCGGACTATGTAACGCCCCGGGATCGACACCGCCGGAAAGCGTTCTTCCGGTAGGAGCGATAGTTAGGTTGTACGCTCTTGCAAGTCGGGTCAAACTGTCCATAAGGATAACGACGTCTTCTCCGAGTTCTACCAGTCTCTTAGCTCTTTCCAAGACCATTTCGGCCGCTTTGGTGTGATGCTCCGGCATTTCGTCGAAAGTGGAAAAAACGACTTCGCCGTTGATACAGCGCTTCATGTCGGTCACTTCTTCCGGACGTTCGTCGATCAAAAGCACGATCAGATGCACGTCGGGATAGTTGGTGGAAATGCTTCTCGCTACCTTCTTTAAGAAGGTCGTCTTACCTGCTTTCGGGGGAGAAACGATCATGGCTCTCTGTCCTTTACCGATAGGCGCGATCATGTCGATGCAACGGATGGCAAAGTCGTTCATTGCGTTGGGTATCTCGAGACGAAATCTTTCGTTCGGATAAATAGGCGTAAGACTGTCGAAGTTCTTGCGCTTCAAAGCGCTTTCGGGCGCGCGATTATTGACGGAAAGGATATTACAGACGCGGGGACGATTCTCGCTGCTCTTTTGCGCTTCGGCTTTGATCCAGTCGCCCTTTCTGAGCCCGCACGCCTTGATCTTCTGCGCCGCGATATAGGCGTCTCCGTCGCCCGCTTCATAGTTATGCGCGCGAAGAAAACCGTATCCGTCCGGCAGTATTTCCAGAACGCCTTCTTTCAGTT
Organism: uncultured Eubacteriales bacterium; assembly: GCA_902766325.1. Lineage (GTDB taxonomy): Bacteria > Bacillota > Clostridia > Christensenellales > DTU072 > CAG-1782. The sequence continues at coordinate 4,943 of CACXDF010000307.1, forward strand.
CCAACGTTTCCGGATCGACCTTTTCTTCCTGGACTTCGTCGATCGGTTTTTTATAATACTGTTTTTGCGGTCTGTCAGACGTTCTTTCCTGCGTCGGTTGCGGTACGTCCGGCTTTGCATAAGGCGCCGGATTTCTCTTAAACTTATTTACTTGCGGTTGCGCCGACTTTTCTTCCGAATAAGAAGGAGCCGTTTCGTTATCGAAAGCGGAAAAAGACGGCTTGGGTTCTTCTGCGAAAAAGGTATCGCATTTTCCCAGATCGGATAACGCGTCCATGCTGTACTCCTCTTCTTTCTTACGCAGTTCTTTCAGATCTTGCGCAGAATCGCCGAACGTCAGCGTTCCCGTCGATTTTTGCGGACGGCCGGGCTTCTTTTTTTGGCCGTCTTTCGACATATTTCTGTTGATCTCGTCGATCGTGTTCTGTTCGGTCACCTTCACTATTTCCTGTACGAGATCCTCTTTTTTCAAAACCGTAGGACTCTTTACGCCCACTTGAACGGCGAGTTCTCTCAGCTCATGCAACTTCATTTTGGCAAGAGCCTGTTCCGAGTAGTGGAAATAATCCATTAAAATTCCTCCTGAATAGATAAAAAATGCTACGTTATAAAAGATGCAGTTGATTCAATGATTATTCGATGATGAAATAAAATGCAAATTTTATAAAAATCCGTTCGCTCTGCTAATATAATATAAACTATTATTTCGTTTGTCAATAGTTTTTATTCAATTGCTATCTCAAAATATATCTTCAAGTATAATTCTTCATTTCGCTTGCTTTTTTTTATCGAAAATGATATTCTTATGCGGTAAGCAGGTGTAGTTCATCGGTAGAATGCGAGCTTCCCAAGCTTGAGAGGAGGGTTCGATTCCCTTCACCTGCTCCAAAACCGTTGCGGTATTTGATACAATGATCGAGCGCGCAACGGTTTTTTTATTTTACGGAATAATTAAAATATCTTAGGAGGGATAATAATGAACAACCCACAACTGATAGAAATATTACGGGAAAGATTTATCAAAAATGCAGCGTTACATTCGGGCATAGATTTTGAAAC
>CACXDF010000308.1 GCA_902766325.1 uncultured Eubacteriales bacterium
AGGAGCCAACCGAACCATTGTCCATGACAGAACATGACTACGATGACGTCGTACGCAAGCATATTGACCACGTATCCGATAACGCCGGACGTAAGTCCGAGACCGAACAAACGGGAATAGGACAACAAGTCGCTGACGACGTTGATGGCGCCGTACGCGTTACCGAGCACACCCCCGACCGCCTTAACGGGGTTCTTTTTCCCTACCAAGCCGGAAAGGAGCATCATTGCCGCGCCGACGAGCGCGACGTACATACCGACGTTCACCAGAGTGTTCACCCACGGCTGCGTCTCCCCTTTCAAAATGCCGAGGAAAGAAAGAAGCGAGGGCGAAAAGAGGAACAAGCCGACGATCATGACGACCCAGCCGAAATCTTTAAGCACGCCGAGCAAAATATTTTTTATACCGCCCTGTTTGATAGTGGCGATACCGTGCAAAGCAAATCCGTTGCCGATCTGAAGTAAACCGACTCCGAGAGCAAGAGCAAACATCACGAGCGGCTCTTCGAGCGGCTTAAACCAAAACAGGTGAACTTTATCCATAAACGCCGGCGTCATACCGAACCAGCCGCCGAACAGCGCACCCCACAAAACGGTAGAGACGCCGCAAAAACCGAACATAAGGATCATCTGTCCGCTGTTTTTGACCGGCTTTTTAATAGCGGTAAAAAGGAAGCACGCGATGGCCATGATAAGACCGTATCCCGCGTCTCCGAGCATAAAACCGAAGATCAAAAAGTAGTAGAACGCAACGAATATCTTCGGATCTCTCTCTAAATAATTGGGCGCGCCGAACATATCGGTGATACCGTCGAAAGCCGATACCACTCTGTTATTACGGGTCAGGGTGGGCGGGACCTCTTCCGGAAGCGGGTCGCGGAACTCGACCTCTGCGCGCGAGCATGTTTTTTCTATTTCGGCGGCGATCTTCTTTTCTTTATCGACCGGCACCCAGCCTTCCATAACAATGGCCTTTTGTGTGCGCAGACACCCGGCCTGCGCGCGTACTTTTTCTATTTCCAGCCCGTAATAGTCGTACATGATCTTCAACGCGGGGCCGTATTGCAAATATGCCTTTACGTTATCGATATTGATCGCTCTTTCTTTTTCCAGTTCTCTCAACTTTTGTTCGAGTCTGTCGATCTGTTCGGCCGCGGAACAAGTAAACTCGAAAGAAGCCCGTGCGAATTCGCAGGAGGAAAGAAGAGTCGTTATCTCCTCCTGACGGTCTTTATGAGCGATCAAAAGAACGGCCGTCACTTTATCCGAGGTAGCCGTTTCCAATTCGGCCTCTTGCGGCAGTTTGCCGATAAGTTCTTCCTTTTTATCGGTCGGAATGGTACCAAGCAGACTGAACGTTTTTTGCGTGTCTTTGATCATGCCAAACGGGATAGCGACGTCTTTATAGATACGAAGCTGTTCGATCGCGGCGTTTATGCGCGCCGATTCGCTTTTGATATCGGTCAAACGCGTATTGATCTTTTCCATATCGGCGATCCTGGCCGAAAGTTCCATTTCGTCTTTGGCTGTTTCCGTATACTCCTCGTACGAAACGAGGCGATTCTCCTTTTTCAGATCGAACGTCAGCTTGTCCTTTTTGGAATCGACGGAAAGATTGATCGTTTTGACCGTTTCTTTCAAAAACGAAAGAGCAAACGCGATCTTGAACTGTTTGCTTTCTATTTTTGCGATACGGTCGGAATACTCCCGAAGGTCGTCTTCTTCCGCTTTTTTACTGCGGACGAACTCCATACAACCGTTTTTTATGAATATTCGGAGGAGTTTGTTTCGCTCGCTGTTGTGAGCGACCAAACTCATCTTCCGCATCTTAACAATCGACATACGCTGCGATAACCTTATTTTTGATATAGTCGACGGCCGGACCGAGATCGGTCGCGGTAAGCATACGTTGGGCGTTCTGCTTTCCGCTCGCGAGGATCTGTGTGTATTGCTTTTCTCCGTCGGCGATCGCCGCTTCCGCCGACTTTTTACGTTCGGATTTCATGCGGGTCACAACTTCGGAGCGGATCCTCTCCGCTTCTTTTTCGGCTTGCAGGACGGATTCTTTAGCGTCCTCCGTGGCTTGCGCAATGTCTCTCGCTACCTGTTCTTCGGCGGCGAGAATAGCGTCTACCGTTTCGTGGATCATTCTTATAACTCCTTGTTTTCCAGAGCGATGATCTTATCTACGCGGCGTTGATGACGATCGCCTGCGAATTCGCTCGTAAAAAACTTCTTAACAAATCTTTTTGCCTGCTCGGGCGAGGTGATCCTTCCGCCCATGGCGAGCACGTTGGCATTGTTATGTTCGATAGCCATCTGGGCGCAATATTCGTCGGCGACGTGCGCGCAACGGATCCCCTTGAATTTATTGGCGGAAATTGCCATTCCGATACCCGTTCCGCAAAGAAGAATACCTTTATCCACTTCTCCGGACTTGATCATCTGACACACTTTCGCCGCATAATCGGGATAATCGACGCTTTCTTCCGTGTACGTACCTTCATCGACGTAATCGATCCCCAATTCTTCCAACGCTTCCATACAAGCGGACTTTAAGGATATGCCGCCGTGGTCGCATCCGATAGCTACTTTCATAAATAATTCCTCCCGTTATTTATTATTTTCAGTATACCAAAAAAACACTTTCTTGACAAGTAAGATTTTGGTTTTACAACTATACTTAAGTATTTATGCGCGCGCACGCGACAGACCGGTTTTATTCTTCCCGAGCAGAAGGAAGTCCGGCGCATTTATTTGCCCATTTTTCGGTATAAAGAACGAAATAATCGATCTTTTTTTCTTCACGATAGCGACGGAAGCAGTTACACCAGATCGCGCTGGGGAGCGCGATGACCAACAGATACAGCGGTCCCAGCATAAGCGACTGCCGCGTATGTCCCCACTCGTGACGTTTGGTAAACTCGTTATCCACCGCTTTCGGGTGCAAAAAGAAAAACAGTCCCAAAGACAGGCTTCCCGATTTGTTCGGCAAAACGCAGGCGAT
>CACXDF010000309.1 GCA_902766325.1 uncultured Eubacteriales bacterium
AAAGGGCGCACGAACGTAAGTGTTATTATATAGAATAAATTTTATTTTGTCAATGAAAAAAACACCTTATTTTACGCATGGGCAACGTAATAATCTTGCAAACGGGTCTCTTTCATGGTATCATGAATCGTATGAAACTGTTTTGCATCGACTCCAATACCACGCTTGGCGGTCACAGAGGGCTGTTCGAGAGGCTGAAAAAAAACGACTTACCGGGGGCACGCCATCTTTTCATCGTGCCGGACAGGTTTACGCTCGGCGTGGAAAAAGAGGTATGCGAAAGGTGCTTTCCGTCCGGGTCTTTTTCCGTGGACGTCGAGAGTTTTACACGTCTTGCCATCAGGAGTCTGGGCAACTCGGTCAAAGACTGTCTTTCCAAAGAAGGAACGGTGCTCCTTTTGCACCGGGTCATCGCCGAGAACAACGACCGATTGAATTATTACAAAAACATCCGCAGCGTCGGCTTTGCGCGAGAAATGTTCGCCGCGATCGCTTCTTTGCGTTCGGGCGGGATCACGCCGGAACAGATTCGACAGGGCTTGTCCACCATCGAAGGCGTTACCGCCGAAAAGCTGGCCGATATCGCTCTGTTATACGAAGAGTATACCCGAGCTTTGAGCGAAAAATACTTCGATACCGTCACCCGAGTGGAGCGGCTTTGCGAGCGCATCCCGGAAATACCGGATATCGCGCAAAGTCACGTTTACGTCCTCGGTTTCAACGTCTATTCCGACCTGCAAACGTCGGTGATCAAAAAGATGCTGAAGGTCTGCCCCTCCGTCTCCGTTTCTTTTTGTCGGGGCATGGGCGGCAGTAACGTTTTTTGCTATCCGTCCTCGCAACGGAACGCCCTCGTCGACTGGTGCGCGCAAGAAGGCGTACCCGTTTTTTACGAAGAATGCGACCAGGTTTTGCAAGAGCCCTTCCGGACCCTCCAGAAAGAAGTGTTCGGCTTTTCTTCCGGTAAAATACGGGAGTTTTCGGAAGAAGAAAAGAACAGGGTGCGCGTCTTCGACGCGGAAAACCCGTACGAAGAAGTCAAATGCGCCTGCCGCGAGATACGCCGGCTGACCATCGAAGAAGGATACCGCTACAAGGATATCGCCGTTTGCTGTAACGACGCCGATTATCTGCCGGTCTTGAAAACCATTTTCGCACGCTTCGGCATACCCTGTTTTACCGACGAAAAGTTTTCCGTGGCTCGCTCCTTTGGAGCGCGATTCGTTTTTTCCGCTTTGCAGGCGGTCTGCTCCGATTATGCGCTGAACGACGTGTTGGAGTTGATCAGTTCTCCCTTGTCCGGCATACCGTTCGAGAAGAGACGGACGTTCGAGAATCATTGTCTCAAATACGGCGTATCCTATTCTCGCTTGCTGACGCCCTTCCCGGAAGGCGCGGAAGAAGCGGAAGAGGTCAGAAAAGCGGCGGTAGGGCTACTGAACAAAGTGCCGAAAGCGGGCGCGAAAACGGAAGACTACTGCGACTATCTTATTTCCGTTTTGCAATCGGACGAGATGGCGAAATTGCGGGAAAAGTGCGAGGACAAAAAAGATACCGTCCTGCTTGCCTATTCGGATACGGAAGATCTGATCGCCGACGCAGAAAAAAAAAAAAAACTGTGCGCAGGACGCCCGTCCTCTCCGGCGGACTTTGCGGAAATGCTTTCGGCGACGCTGGAAGGAATGAGCATCAGTTTGCTTCCTCAATACGTCGATTGCGTCTTTATCGGCAACACATCGGACAGCCGTTTTTCGGATATAAAGTTTTTGTTCGTGCTGGGCGCTACCGAAGGTAACTTTCCCGTGCAAACGGCCGATCCGCTCATCCTCGGCAGCTTCGATACGAAAAAAAAAAAAAAAGGGGGGCTCGTTGTCTATCCGTCGCCCATAGAAACCAATCTGTTCGAGAAGTTTTCCGTTATCGACCTTATTTCCAAGCCTTCCGAGCGTTTATACGTCGGCTATTCTCAGACCGGGCTTGCCGGAGACAAGGCAGAAAAAGGCGAGGGCGTCATGGAGATCTGCGCGCGACTCGGCATCAAAGAAAAGCCGCTGGACAGCTATTATCCGTTCACCGAAGAAGAGCGCCTTTTGTACAGGCTGTCCTGTCCGGAAAACGCCTATTACGAATATGTATCGGGCAAAG
>CACXDF010000310.1 GCA_902766325.1 uncultured Eubacteriales bacterium
ATCTTACTGCAGGCTGTCTATATGAGATATCCTCTGATCATTTACGGCAACCTGACGCGCAACAGTTTTTATATGATGGCGTACGAAAACTTCACGTCAAAAAGTTGCCCGTCTACAGGCGCGATGGACGACCTGATAGAGCACGGTACCAAAACCATGCACCCGGACGATCAAGAACGCTGGCACGCTATGTTCTGTCGCGAGAATCAGCTCAAATTGCACAAAGAAGGCATAAAAGAATTTCATATGATCACAAGACAACTCGGCGACGACGGCGTCTACCGCAAAGTAGAAACCAGTAACTACTTCGTGAAAAATCCGGCGACGGACGACGTCTTAATAATCAGTCTGTGCAACAATTTCGCAAACGGAGAAGAATAATAAGTTCAGCAAAAACCGGATCCGAATAAATGCGACTCGCCGAAATAAGATCGTATTTCGGCGAGTTTTTTTATATTCGATAATAGGACGAACAGATCATTCCGTCATGAAGAAAGCGTCGTTATTTACTCCACGATGCGTAGGTTGCTTTTTTGCCGCTCTTATTGCATAATAAAAATAACTTATAAGGAGACGATCATATGGATAATTATATTACGGGAACGATCATACGTAAAAAACGCGAAAGCAAAAAGATGACGCAAGAAGAACTTGCGAAAAAGTTATGCGTAAGCGGCAAAGCGGTCAGTAAATGGGAGACGGGGCGCGGCCTGCCCGATATAAGTCTGCTCGAACCTCTTGCCGCGGCCCTCGATATCTCGGTCATAGAACTACTGTCCGGCGAAGACGTCAAAAACGCAAACCGATGCGGCAATATGGCCAAAGAAAAGGTATACGTCTGCCCCGTCTGCGGAAACGTGATCCGCTCTATCGGCGACGCGGTGGTAAGCTGTTGCGGCATCACTCTTCCGCCCGCCGAACCGGAAGCGCCGGACGAAAACCATTTTATCCGCGTCGAAACGGCGGAAGACGAATATTACGTTACCGTCGACCATCCTATGAAAAAGGATCACTATATTTCTTTTTTCGCCGCGCTTTCCGACCACGGAGATCAACTCGTCAAATTATATCCGGAACAAAACGCCGAAGCGAGATTCAAGATATCCCGCACGAAAGCCGTATACGCCTACTGCAATCGGCACGGATTGTTTCAAGCGATCGTCAATACGCCTCGCCGATAAAAAAAGCAACAAGCCGTTGCTTGAAGTATCGCCCTTTTTGTGGTATACCTTATATAGGAGGTCGCAAAGATGGAAACCAAAGACGTTATAGTACATTTAAGAACAAAAAACGGACTGTCACAGGACGAACTTGCCGAAAAGGTGTTCGTAACGAGACAAGCCGTATCGCGTTGGGAGACGGGAGAAACCGTTCCGAATACCGAAACGCTGAAACTTCTTTCCCGATTATTCGACGTATCGATCAATACTTTACTCGGTTCTCCGCGAAAATTGATCTGTCAATGTTGCGGAATGCCGCTCGACGATACCCTTATCGCCAAAGAAAAAACGGGCGAATTCAACGAGGAATATTGCAAGTGGTGCTATGCGGACGGCGAATACACCTATAGCGATATGGACGACCTGATCGAAGTCTGCGTGAAACATATGGCAAATGAACAATTCAGCGAAGAGCAAGCGCGCGCCTATATGAAAAACGTACTGCCGAGCCTGAATTACTGGAAAAAAGTCGTTCGACAAAACGCCAAACAATAAAGAATATGAAAAAAGTTAAAATCACGGTAAAAAAGACAGCCTGCTACAAGGATCTCATCGAAGAGTACGAAAATCCGATCGAACACGCTTGCGATATGACGGTCGGGAAGGTATTCGTTGCTAACGGTTGGCAAAAGCCGGACGGGTTCTGCGACAGCGCGTGGGATACCGTTTCGCCATTCGTTCTCGCCCTTTCGCACGGCGCGGAAAACTTCTACGACGGGTGGATGAAGAATAAGAGGTCTGCCATGATCTCCTGCAACGACGGCTTTCGCCCGGTGAGCTTTTTACTCGAAACAACGGACGAGGACGCTGACTGACATGACCGATACCGAAAACGTACTGAACGTTACCACGCGTGAAGAATTCCGGAAGTGGCTGTGCGAAAACGCCGCGACCCGATCGGAATGCTGGGTGGAGATAAAACGCGGAACACCGACGGAAAACGGGGTCCTTTCTTATCTTGACGCGGTTGAAGAAGCGCTGTGCTTCGGTTGGATCGACAGCACGAACAAGAAAGTCGGAGAAAAACGGCTCCAACGATTCACTCCGCGAAAAAAGAACGGATCGTGGACGGAACTGAATAAAGAGCGCGTCCGCAGATTGGAAAAACTGGGGCTTATGACAGACCTCGGGCGAGCCGTTTTGCCCGATATGGACGTTCGTTCTTTCACTTTTGATCCGGACGTCGAGGCCGCGCTGAAAAAGGCAAGAGTCTGGTCGAAATTCCGTTCTTTTCCATCTCTATACCAACGAGTACGCGCCTATAACGCGGCTTTCTATAAAAAACGCGACCTCATCCAATATCAAAAGACGCTGTCTCACCTGATCGAAGCGACGAAAAAGGGAGAGACGTTCGGCGAATGGAACGACTACGGCAGATTACTTGATTATTGACCTTTTATTTCATAAAAAAGCGCCTCGATTAAAAAGGCGCTTTTTGTTTTATTCTTTGATTTTCGCTTCCGGCTGTTCCGCTTCTTGCGGTTCTTCCGTTTGCGCTTCGGCGGAAGGATCTTCGACCGGAGCTTTCTTGCGCGGTTTGATCTCCCAATGCAAGATCTTTGACAAACGCTTATAGACCAAGAAGGTTACCAAACTGACAAGTCCGAGACGAAGGATATTAAACGGGAGCACGGCGGCGAAGAGGTAATACCAATAGAAGGTATCGCGCGTCATATCCTTATATAATACGGCGCACATATTGACGATAACGTCGAAGTTACCTTTAAAAAAGAACTCAACGTAGAACGGCACGGACACGAAACGGTTAAGAAGAATAGCGGCGAAGGTCGCTACCGCGGTGCCCACCGCAAGGCCGATAACGGCGTTTTTACGTGTCTTCTTCATTTGATAAACAATAGACGCGGGTACGACGTACAAGATACCCAAGATCATGTCCGTGATCTCTCCTACGAACGCGGTGCCGGAAAACGGGAACTTAATAAGGCACTTGATCACGATGACCAACGCGCCTGCGACCGGCCCGAGCGAAAACCCGGCAAGGATGGCCGGAAGTTCGGAAAACTGAACGTCCAGAAAGGACGGGAACATAAAGGGAAGATTGAATTTGGCGAACATATACAATACGAACGAAACCGCCGACAGGACGGCGACCTTCGTCAGGTATGCCGCGGTCACCTTTTTTCTTACCCGCATAAAAAACTCTTTTGTTTTCATTTCTTTACCTCGCATAAAAAAAAGTCCCGAAAAACAATTTTCGGGCACTTCTTTAAAAAAGCAATCTTTATTGACATTTTGCTTCATCCGGACTCTGACCGTCGGTGCAGGAACTTCCCCTGCTCAACCCTTTCGGGCTCGTGGACTTTACCACCGGTGGGGACTTTCACCCCGCCCTAAAATGTATTTCTGCATACAGTATACTCTTCCGCTATGCCGTTGTCAAACGGTCGATGATAGAATAATATCGTTTTTATCAGATAACGGTGACGATATATGACAGGTAGGCGACCAAACCGCTGACAAGCGTGATCTTGACGGTAACGACCGCATTGCCGAACGCAAGACCGGTCAAAGTACCGTCCGAGAACGCGACGGAAACGACGCTCGTGTTGGAAGACTCGTATTCTACGGAGAACGGATCGTACAAGCCGCCGTCCTCATTGCGGAAATTCAGTATATTCTTTTGATCGTTGGAGTCTTTATAGACGGAGAACATACTCTCTTCGAAGTAAACGAACTTCTTTTGCGCACCCGTCGTCGGATCGGTCAAAGGCGTATTCCCCGTGCCGATCGTCGCCGTAAAAGAACTATCGTCGAGGACGAACAAATTCTTTAAGCTCGAGCATCCGGCAAAGGCATTATTGCCGATGGCGGTAAGCGTACCGAACAGAGCTACGTGCCGTAACGCGCTGCAATTCAAAAATCCGTTTTCGGCCACGGTGGTGACGGAACGCGGCAAAGCGATCGAAGCGATGGCGCGGCACCCCTCGAATAATCCTACGGGGATAGTCGTCATGCTCGAAGAAAGCGTAACCGAATTCAGGAAAGCGCAGTCCTTAAAGACGCCGACGCCCACGATCGATACGGAATCGGGCAACGTAATGGTAGCGACACGGCTGTTTTCGAAGCAGAAATCACCGAGTTCGGACAACGATGAAGGCAGCATGATCTCTTCGGAACCGATCTCCAGATTACGGAAAGCGTACTTGCCGCTCTTTGTAACGGACGAACCGAGAGAAACGCTAACGACTTTCGGCGCGGTGGCCGCGGAACCCGTATCGAAGAAGTAGTCCGGTACCGCCGCGATCGTAGTGAAGTCGGCCGTGATGCCGAAACTGGATCTTCCGGCATTTTCAAACAGGTTTGAATCGGCCGACGGCTGAATAAAGCTATCCCAGTATATTCTGTTTAATATGAGGCATTCGGCAAAGGCTTTTTTGCCAACCGAAGTGACGTTTTGACGGACGGTAAGAGTGCGCGCCGAAGAACAACCGAAGAAGGCTTCTTCTCCGATGGTCTCCACCGAAGCGGAAAGCGATATGGAAGCTAAAGAAGTACAATTCCGGAAAGCGTACGGCCCGATCGTTCTGACTCCCGCGCCGAAGACGACGTTGGTCAGATCGTAGCAATCCTCAAAAGCGCTTTCGTAGATGGTCGCGACCGAGGTCGGCAAGCTGATGCCGGTAAGTCCGGAACGGGTAAAGGAGCCCTTTCCGATCAGGTACGCCGCGGAAGAAACGGTAACCTCCGTCAATGCGGAACAGTCCATAAAGGCGTACTCCCCTATTTCGGTCGCCGCCGAACTCATAACGACTTTTTTAAGTCTTTCGTTTCCGGCGAAAGCATAAGGATAGATTCTGTAAGACGGGATGGTCGCGTTATAATTTTCGGGCAGGTTAATATTGCTCGACGTTCCGATATAGGACAAAAGGTATCTTCCGTCGCCGAAATCGGCAAGACAAAAATCATCTCTTTCGATGATGCGGGTCGCCGTTTCCGTCCTGATGATGTTTTTCGAATAGTGTGTCAAATAGCCGTTTTCGTTGGAATTGGCCGCTAAGATCATGTTGCTCTTATTGAACACCTCTACCAATTTACGACAGCCGAAGAAAGCGTCCGTCTGAATACCGACGTTCGGACCCGTTTCTACCATGGATTCGCCAACGGTGACCCGGATCAGTCCGATACAGTTTTTAAACGCGCCCTCGCCCAAAAATCTCAAGCTGGAACCGAGAACGGCGTTATACAGATAGGGACTCTCCGAAAAAGCATATTCGCCGACCGACTCAACGCGGCCGGGAATGGTAATACGGCGTAATCCCGTATGATAAAAAGCATATTCGTCCACCGCAAGAAGCGAATTGGATAAGCTGACGGCTCCGAGGCCGATACAATCGTAAAACGCATACGCGCCGACCGAAGATATTTCGGCGGAGGCGGTGACGGTCGCACCGGAGCAACCGTGCATAGAATGAGCGCGATAGGTGTTGACCTTATTCAATACGATCACTTTGAGTCCCGCGCAGGAATAGAGCGCATAGGCGGGCAGGACAGTGGCCGTAGTGATCGTCACGGTGATCAGACTTGCGGGCAAAGAAGCGTTATCGGAATAGGACTCCCCGCCGAACAGATAGGACAAATAATTATTCTCTCCGTCCGGATCGGACGTTTTACCCACGAAAGGAATAGTCAAAGCGGTGATCTGCGGACACCCGGTCAAGAGTTCTTTTCCTACGGAAACAAGCGTCGACGGAAGCGTCAGCGTTTTTACGTCCGGGCACAGCGCGAACGCCTTATCCGCAACGACAGCCGTCTTTTCTTTTACGACGGCGTCGGAAAGACGCACGCCTATGACCGGACGAACGGTCAGTAAGAAGTAGCTGTCCACGTCTTTAGCTTTTAGATATAAGAATCCGTTTTCCCAGTTATCCGCGTCGTTATAGAACGCAGTTCCGCTCAAAACGTCTTCCCCGATCTCTTGAACGGAAAGAGGAATGGAAATATCATTTAGTTTTTCGCATCCGGAAAAGGCCTCTTTACCGATCGCGTTTACCGCCGAAGAAAGATTTACGGAAACGAATTGCGCGTTATATCCGTCGTAACGGAACGCTCTTTCGTGAATGCGATAAGAAGTGATCGTTTGATCGCCGTAGCTGAAAGAGTCGGGCAACGTAACGGTCGTGCTTTCCGGTTTTAAATAACCTATCAATTCCCACTCGTTATTCGGATTGCAAGCAAAGACGAAACCGTTCGCATCCGTAGTAATGGTACTGCGTTCGGAATACGCGTTGGTATGCACGACGACGGCGCCGAAAGCGGCCGCGTCGCCGGTCGGTCGATACACTTCGAAAATATTATTCCCGTCAAGCGCGTCTTCGGCAAGCGAGGCCCCGGCGCGATAAGAGAAAGAGCGAAGCGAAGTGCACTCCGCGAAAGCAAGGCTGCCGACGGAAAGAACGGACGACGGTAACGCGACCGACGTCAGTTTTCCGCAAGAATAAAACGCGCCTTCTCCGATCGTCTTGATCGAATCGAGCTGAAGAGAGGCAAGAGCCATACAATGGCGAAAAGCGTCTTTGCCGACGTACTGCGCGCCGCCTAAGTTCAACGCAGTGACCGAAATACAATCTTCCATAGCGCCGCCGGCGATCGTTTTCGTCGCGACCGGCAGAGTCAAAGATCCGGATACCGGAGACACTTTTTTATAATAAGTAGTCGAAGAACCGCAAGTGGTTTCGGTCGCTTCTACGTATTCGATGCGTTGTTCGTACCATTGACCGCGCGGGACGTCGCCGACGTGTCCTTCCACTCGTACGTACTTGCTCTCGCTCGGCACGTACGCATAGTATTGCGCGCCGCCGCGACAGAAGACGTCGTCGCTGGGCTCGAAAAAGTTGGATTCGGCGATCTTATACCATCCTTCTTCGGCGGGATTATCCCCTGTGTGAACGGTCGCTTTAAAAAAAGCGTCCTCGCTCAAAGCATCCAAAAGGTATTCTTTACCGCTCCCCGTTTCCGCGTACATAAGAGAGCCCGTCCAGGAAGCGGCGTCGTGATAATAAGCGGTACCGACGAGGATATCCTTGCCGATCTTTGTGGCGCCACCGCAAAGAGAAAACGAAGCTAAAAGGTCCGCTCCCGCAAAAGCGCGGTCGCCGATCTCTTCTACCGAAGCGCCGGACAGGTCGACTCCGGCAAGATAAGTACAATCGGAAAAAGCGCCGACGCCGATTTTTTTCAGACAGGGCGGAAAAGCGACCGAACCGATCGCCGCGCACGAAAACGCAAAGTCGCCGATCTCCTTTAAACCGGAAGGAAGAGCGACCGTCTCCAGCAAAGTACACCCGGAAAAGATCTCCCGCGGGAGTTTATCGATCCCCGCTCCGGACATATCCATAGTCCGTAAGGAGGTATCGTTGCGAAAAAGGTTATTACCCAAAGAAACGAGAGAATCGAGCTGTCCGATATTGACCGAACGGAGCGCGGCGCATTCCGCGAAAGCAGCTGCGCCTATTCTTTGCGTAGAAAGGGGTAATTCGACCGTTTCCAGCGCGTTGCACTTATAAAAAGCGTAATTGCCGAACCGTTTTACGTCGGAAACGATTTTAACCGAAGCAAGCGCGGGCAGATCGGCGAAAGCATAGTCGCCTATTTCGTTGACTTCACCGTACACAAATGCGCGGGTGACGTTATAATCGGACCAAGGCGCGTCGGCGGAAGAAGCATAGCTTTCCATATTGCCCGTTCCAGAAATAAGCAGATCGTATTCAAGACCGGAACGGTACAGATAGCCTTGTACGCGATCGGTATTTTTATCGGCGGATACGTTATACGTGGCAAAAAAATCGGGGTTTGCCGCGCCGCAATCGACGCAAACGTGATCGACGTAGGTATGATTGGTCGCCGTGGCGACGACACGGAAAGTACGGTCTCTGTTAATAAGACCGCAGAACTTACATTGAGAATAAACGTATCTGTCCGTCGTACAAGTCGCTTGTTTTGCGACTTCTTCGGACAAAGCGGTAAACACGTGCGCTCCGGTCGCCGTACCGGGTACGGACACGCCCTTCGACTCGTCGACAAGTCCGCAAACGGCGCATCGAGCGCATTCGACGCGGTCGCATACGCAGGTCGCTTCCGTCATGACGATACCGCTCGGCTCGGTAAAGCGATGTTCTCCCGTCGCCGTATTTTCCACCTCGTAGGTGTCGCTCGGATTGGTGCTGACCTTGCCGCAAACGGAACACTCGTAATAATAACGGGCGTTATGTCCGCAATCCGGCTCGCTGAACATCTTTTTCGTACTCTTTACCGAAAAATCATGATTGCCCGTAGCCGTTCCGGGCACGGACAACGTCACGGTAGAACTGATCTCGCCGCAGACGGAACAAGCGGCGTAACAGATACGATCCTCGGCGCAAGTAGCCTCTTTATAGACCCGATCGCTCGGTTTGGTAAAAGAATGTTGTCCGCTGGCGGTGTTGGGGATCTCGTAGGTGTCTTTCGGATCGGTACTGACCTTACCGCAAACGGAGCAGGCGTAATAATGCGTTTCGTTTCTGGTGCAATAGCCCTTCAAACAGACTTCGTCCGACTCCGAAACAAAATTATGTCCGATCGCCGGCATTTCCGCTCCGGGCGTTACGATCGCGCCGCAATCAAGACAAACTTTGTTACCGGAAAAACCGTTCTCGTCGCATGAAGGCGCGTTGTACCCCGTCACCGTCGTATGCTCGTGAAGACAGGAAGGCGCGGGCTTAACGGGCTCTATCGAGCCGGTATTATTCAGATTAATAAGAGAAAACAAAGAACCGCCGTCCAAAGACACGTACAAGTCGCCTTCGTTCGTCTTTAAGACGAGCGCCTTACCCTTGCCGGAATAAACGCCCTCGTAAGTTTTGCCTTCGGCAAGCGTCAAAGTAAAGGAGTCGCCTTTCAACAAAAGCGCGTCGCCTTTCATAGAAGAATACCGGATCTCTTCCGTCTCTTGTTGCGGAACGTCCTGTTCGGCGTCGTTTTTATCGTTGCAACCGACCATGGCCGCCGTAAAAACCACCGCCAAAAGAAATACCAATATGGATAAAACGTAACGCTTTTTCATTAAACACTTTTCTCCGTTATAAAATTATAAATTATTATAATAAGAAAGTCAATAGCATTCTTTCTTACGCAACGTTCTTTTAAGAAAAAAAGAACCCTCTAAGGGTTCTTCGTTTTTTCACCGCGAAAAATAAAACGACGCAAGAGCGCGACGCATCCGGAATATGCTTTCCGGATGGTCATGCGGCGTCTCCGCGCTTTTTTGCGACTGCTATTTGACCGCTTCGCTCGCCCAGTCGCGAAGTTCCGCCCGATCGGCGCTTACGCGCAGTCTTTTTCCTTCTTTCACGATCGCTTTCGGCGCAAGCTCCCGCAGGTTATCGGCCGTGTCGCCCAGCCCGGAACCGCCCGACGTTGCGAAAGGCACGATCACTTTCCCGTCAAAATCGTATTGTTCGATAAAAGTATCGATTATGGACGGTTCTCTGTACCACCAAATGGGAAATCCGACGAATACGACGTCGTACGGCGCCACGTCCGTTTTACTCTTGATCGCCGGGCGCGAAGAAACGTCTTTCATTTCCAGCGAACTGCGAGAACGGCTATCCATCCAGTTCAGATCGGCGTCGGTGTACTTCGTTTCCGGCTCGATCTCGAAAAGATCGGCGTTTATCGCCTCGGATAAGGTCTTGGCTACCCTTTTCGTCACGCCGCTCGCGCTGAAAAAAGCCACTAATGCTTTCATTTTCGTTATTTCTCCTTTTTCGTTCGGGAAAAGACTCGTTCTTTATCGGAACAAGCATTTCTCCTTTTGTTTCATTGACAAAAACTATTTTTTCAGCGAAGAAAACATATGCTTCGGCACTTTGCTTTCCCA
>CACXDF010000311.1 GCA_902766325.1 uncultured Eubacteriales bacterium
GCGGCGCTGATCAAATTGGTTTCGATCGCCGCATTGTAAATAGCGATGGATTTTTCATACGCTTTACCGGCAATGATATCGTCGTTCAATCCGATATAGAGTCCGACGAGAGCGACCGCAAAGAAAACCAACATGAACAGGAAAGCAAAGATGCCTCCGACAGGATTCTTTTTGATCTTCTTCTTCGCCCACTTGTCGTACTTGGATTCGATCGGTTTCAAACCGGGCGTACGAGAAAGAGCGATCTTGCGGCGCACGTTAACGAACACCTTTTTCTTTACGGTACGAGTCGAGTTCTTGACTTTGTTCCAACCGAACGCATTAAGTTCGCCAGCCTTTTCGGCAGGAACCTGCTTGACTTGGTAGCCGTCTACAATCTTGATTTTACTGGCCATAATTCCTCCATTCCTTTTTTAAAGCTTAAAAGCTACTCTATGGTTGATTATATCATCTCAATCCAAATCTTGTCAATACCTAAATATTAAAAAATTTGAATTTTTTTCGACATTTTTCATCAAAACCGTCCCTCTTGACAACAAAAACGATTTCGAAGCTATTCATCGTCCTCCCGATCGTCCATTACTTTCGTAAACATGGTCTGAAGATCGTAGATCGAAGCGTCTTTTTTCGTACGTAATTCTCTGTGTTCGGCCTTCATATCGAACAACGCGCTCGATGCGTTTTTGGAACATTCGATCATCAATTCAGCGCATTTGAGCCTGTTCTTTTTCTTCTTCGCCTTATCTGCGGCCGATTGGATAATGACCATAATGATAAACAAAAACAACGCCACCGCGCCGGAAAGAACGGTCGAATCGATCCATATCGGCATTCCGTTCAATAAATAATCGAAATTGATAAAAGCAAACGTGGATCTGACAATATCCAATACGTCGTTCAATGCGCTTTGCTCAGCGACGTATTCTCCGTCTTTCTCAACGATCGATGAATCGGCCTCGACAAAAGACTCTTCGCGCGCCAAATCGGCTTTGCCGAATTTGAACAGCCATTTTTTATAAGAACTCAGGAGCGAATCCGCATCCGCTTTACCGTTTGAAAAAGCATATAACTCGGCAAAAGTATCGAGTTTCGGATTCTTCCTGACAAAATCGACATACGCCTTGTCGACGGTATCGGCGCTCACGGTCTGAGCGGTGATCAACTCGTTCTCGACAATAGTATTATAGATAGCGCGCACGCGCGATTCGTTTTTTAATCCGTCGTAAACGCCCGTCGCGGTTTGCGCCAGACCGAAAGCCAAAAGCGCGATCGTAATAAGGATAACGAACGCTCTGCCGACGGCTCTTAAAAACGAATGAGATTTGTATTTTGCGGGGATATGACCCTTTTCGAGACGCAGGTATTCTTTTTCGCATTCGCGGATAGTCGGATTGGCTCCGATCAGAAAATCCCGACGCAACGTAACGACGTCGCAGTTGTATTTGCGACTGTAGTGCTTACTGCGTTTCCCGATCAACCAACCGAATGAAGCGTAGGCCATCGCCTGGCGAATGGGCGCCTCTTTATATTCGTAGCAATCGTTGATTTTCTTAGCCATGTAACCGCCTTTTTATCCGTTATACATACTTATAACAATACTCTTAAAGTATAACATCGACAACTATACCTGTCAACCCCTTCCCGAAAACTTTTTCGTCCTATTTTACATGAAATTTACCATTTTCCCCAATTGATTCTTTAAAAACAAAAAGTGCGTTCCGCTATGAGAAACGCACCTTGTTTTCTTATGTCGATACGGCGGTAGAAAAACCTTATTCGTAGTCTTCTCCGTTATCCATAACGCGTCGCATCGTAATGCCAAGCTCGTTCATTCTTCTGTCGCTCTGGGTCATAAGGGCTCCGTTCTCCATCTTTAACAGGTACAGACGAGCGGCGCCTTCTTTCAACGCGCCACGGGCGATGGAATTGTACTTTTTCGCATACTTTCTCTTGGGACAAACGCGTCTCTTTCTGTATCTTGCGGCATTGATGAAGATGGAAATAAACGAAATACCCGCAATACCCAAAAACAGGTAACGAACGTATTCGGTGATCTGTCCGGCAAGGTCGAAGTCGTTCAGAACGGAATCGATCGTATCTCTGATCGTGGTATTAAGAGTATCGATGATTTCGTCAAGAGGCGCAAACAGACCTTTCAGGAAAAACACTCCGCCCGCGATCGCGCCGATCACGGTGAATAAAATAGCCAAGAACTGCCCCCAGCCATGGCGACGTTTCATCTTTTTCTGCGTCTTGGTATTAAATTGTTCAAACTGTTTTTCGGTCTTTCTGATAACGGGATCTCCGGCGATCTGCAGATCGCGGCGAATGGTATATACCTTTTCTCCTTTTCTGTTTTCGTGCTCGCTTCTTTTCCCGATCAACCAACCGAATGAACGAAGCAAGTAAGCGTCTTTTGCATTCGCCTCGCTGTATTGATAATTGCCTGAAACCGTCGCTTTCGCCATATGACCCTCCATTTGAATGCGCTGATAATAATATAATCGGTCGCTTGGTTAATTATAACATTAGTTTATTTTTTATGTCAATACGTTTTTTCACGAAAAATGACGTATTTACTGACTTTTTATGCGTTTTGATCGATCGTAACGGGACGCGCTCCCGCGAGTATTCTCTTTTCCGTTTCGTTGACCGAAACAAGCGGATCGCGCCTTTTGACGCTGCGGATCACGTCGATCGCATCTCCGTAGTTTTCGGGCCGCCTGTCAAGATTATGACAGTCCGATCCCAGCAACGAGATCAATCCTTTTTTCAAAAACGAAAGGGCTTTCCTTTTCGATCTTCTATCGATAAAAAATTCGGCGTTCGACTGCAAAACGGCGCCGCGAGCGATCAAATAACCGAAATGCTTTTTATTGCCGAACGCAAGATATCTTTCGACGTGCGCAAGAACGGGGATCAAGCCGGCCGTTTCTTTGACGGCAACCACCTCTTCCACCTCTTCCGACGTCCACTTATCAAAGGGCATTTCGATCAGAATATATTCGGAACCGCCCAAACAAAAATCAGGCAATCCTTCAAAACGGGACATTCCGTAGAAAAAGGCTACTTCCGCGCCCAAATACAGGGGAAGCTTTTGAAAGATCTCGTCCCCGGTAGACAAAAGACTTCGAACGCTATGGTCCCGTCTTTTTAAAAAATCTTCCGGATCGTCGCGTTTGGGATAAAAATGAGGCGTCGAAAAAACCGCTTCGACGCCCTGCTTATATGCTTCTCGGAGTAAGGCGATAGATTCTTCTCTGCTTTTGCTGCCGTCGTCCATTTTGGGTAGCACGTGAGAATGAATATCTATCATTTATTCTTTTTCCTTATTTATTTCTTCCAACGATCTGAAAAACGTCTTTATGACAAGTTCTTTAAACTCCGCGTCGTCCAAAATAAAGGCGTCCGCGTCTTCTCCGTACGTTTCTCTCGTTTCATAATGGCCGTACTTATCGGGCACGATATTGACGACTTCGCCGTATTCATACATGCCGAACGCTTCGAACATCGTTTCCAGATCCGCAAGGAGATCGTCGACGTTGCCGTAATCGGTCTCGGTATAGTCGCCCACCGATTCATAAGCGTTCAAAAGATACTTCCGACTCCACTTCTTATTGCCGACCGTCTTCAAAAGAGCCTGCAAATAACGGCTCTGACGATCGATACGTCCCGCGTTACTTCCGTCGACCGCCGAATCGCGATAACGAATAAATTTCAGCGCGTTCTCGCCGTTCAGCGCGATCGAAGCACCGGCCGTCCATTCCGGATCGAGCGCGGTAAGATCTTCGTCGTCGTTCAACTTGACCGTTACCCCTTCGAGAAAATCGGTGATCGCCTTCACGGCGTCCATCTTCATAGTCAAAAAGTGATCGACGTTCACTTTGTCGTAAAGCATATGTTCAACAGCGTTACGCAAGTTTTCGCCGCTTTCCTTCTTTCCGTCGCCGTACGTATGGGCGAGACATAATTGTTCCGTGGTCTTTTTCGGCGTGCCGTACTTGGTAGCCGGCACGTCCACCGTGGTAAACGTATCACGATTGAGGCTGACAAAATCGATCCTGCGGGTGGACTTATTAACGACGAGAAGAACGATAAAGTCGGCCTGATTATTATTCCGGCCGGCATAATTGAAGGCAGTCTTGTCGTTTTCGTATTTGTCAAGTCCCGCGATCATGTAGGTCTCGACGTTGCTACGCATATACTTGACGCCGTCAAACTCGGCGGACATGATTTTTTGTCTTGCCTCTTCGAAAGTTTCCGCCGGAGTCTTTTTTGGGGTCAGCATCCTGTCCAAAAACAGGATGCCGACGCCAAAGATACAAAATATCAATATGATCCCAACGACTTTAGCGGCCGTCGTAAACGATTCTTTCGTCATTACCTACCGTTACGATAAAGATCTATCGATTATTCCTTCGTTTCTTCTTTCTTGTCTTCGGAAGTTTCGTCGGCGACGATCTCTTCTTCTTTCTTCGCGGCAGCTTTCTTTTTGTCCTTGCTCTTAACGACGATGAGGACGATCAGAAGAACAACGAAGACGACGGCAAGCGCGATCACAACGTACATGGTCCAGCAGTAGCACTTTCCGTCCTTGCAGAGGAAGGAACAGAAGGGGCAACCCTTGGCGCAGCACTTGCAGCAAGGTTCTTCGGCCTTTTCCTTAGCCGCTTTGACTTCGTCGGCCTTCGCTTGAGAAAATCCGCCGAACATAACGGTACCGGATCCGGGGATTCTGAAAGAAATGCTATCGCCGGCGGCGTTAGCTGCGCCCGCGGCACGTTCCGGATTGATCAATTGCCAAACGGAAGCACCGGTAGCCCGGAACAGAATGAAGTCGACCGGATTGGTGTATTTGGACAGATCGAACTTGACGACGGCTCCGCTTGCCGCTGCGCCGGTCAATTCGACGTTCATAGGATCGCCGTAGACCATTGCTTCATAGTCGGCGGTCGCGTCGGACTTCTTGGCGATCTCGGTAAGAACTTCTTTCAGAGCGGGAGCGATATTGCCGCTTTCGACCTTAGCCTTTTCGTTCTTCAACGCAGTCTGCTCGGCAGAAGCGGTGGGTACGATGATCTTAGCGGATCCGGCGGCCAACTCGGTGCCGTCCGTTCCGTATATCTTATCGATGCTGATTTGAGGGCTGTTTAGAGCGTTCGCCAAATTGCTTTGCGTCGCAATGCCTGCGAATAAGCAGACGATCGCCGCAAAAACGACTACGTACGCAAAAAGCTTCTTAGTCTTTTCCATGATAAAAAATCTCCTTTTCATTTCTCTTTTTGTTATCGATTTTTTTACTTACTGTTTTTATCGCTATCCTTATAATAATAGGAGTAGTGTTTTTTGCCGTATCCGTACTTCTTGTAGTAAGAGCCCTTATAGCTCTTTCCCCGTCCGTGATTATACCCGTTGTACACGACGCCGAGGATGTGCACCTGAACGTACTTTAACTTTTTGAGCGCCTCGATCAATTCTTTCCGTCTGGTCATGCCGTGACGGACGATCACCACGATACCGTCGAGATACTTACTGACGACGAGCGCGTCGGCAACGACGTTGACGGGAGGCAGGTCGACGATCACGTACGAAAACTCTTCCGCGCACTTATCGAGAAGCTCTTTCATCTTTTCCGTACCGAGCAATTCGGACGGGTTGGGCGGGATGATACCGGCGGGCAAGAATTTCAAGTTTTCGTGCAATCCGCTGTCGACAATAGCGTCGCCTTCTTCTCCGACCAAAAGACCGGACAGACCGAACTTTGTTTTGACGCCGATGGTACTTTCTATACTCGGCTTACGCATATCGGCGCTGATAAGAAGAGCGCTATGACCTTCTTTTGCGATCGAGTAAGCAAGATTGATGGCGGTATAGCTTTTACCTTCGTGCGGTACGGAACTGGTAATGCCGATCACCTTGCCTTTACCTTGCTTATCCGGTATCGAAAAGAATATATTCGTACGGAGCAGGTTATATGCTTCTTTAGAGGCGAAATCGAGGTATCTACCCAGGACTGCGGCTCTCTTTTGATCTTCTTCTTGTTTCTTCTTTAAGAAGTTAAGCTCTTTTCCGAACAGTTTCATCGCTTATTCCCTCTCCTTTTCTTCGGCTTCTTCATTCTCCACCGTTTCCTGATAATAGGAATAAGTATAGTCATGGGAATAATGTCCGTATTTTTTATAGTACCCGTACTTGCCGGCGTTCGACGTATCCGTGTCGGGAATGACCGAGAGGACCGGAATGTCGTCCGACAAGCATTGCTTTAAGGAATCGGTATCCTGGAAGGTGTCGCTGACGTAGAAGTCCACCAAGAAGATCACCGCCAGGGAAAGAACGAAACCGACCGCAAAACCGATCAGGCTCATTTTGGTAAACCCGCGGGAAACGGGAGTCGTCTCCACGGCGTAATCGACTATCTTCGCGGAAGACCCGTTGATGATGCCGCCGATCTGATCTTTAAAGACGTGTAACGTCGTGTTGGCAAGGAGCTTAGCGTCGTTCTGATTGGTGCAGGTGACGCTGATATAACAGATCTCGGTGTTATTGACGGAACCGACCGAGATCATGGCGACGAGTTGATCGTAGGTGTACTCTTCTTCCGTCTCGGCGGTATTCAGAACGTCGTCCAAGATAAGATGAGTCTTCATAATAACGGCGTAAGAACTGACCAGAGTACGAGAAGCTTGCAGGTTACCGCTGCTGATGCTCGTCACACTATCGAGAACGTCGTTGATCGACGAAGTAACGGACGAATTATTGACGTACATCATCGCTTTGGCCGTATACTTCTGATCGGTCGTAAAGAACGTGTAAAGAAAGAGAGCGCACGCTCCCACGACGGAAGCGACAAGAATGATCCACCATTTGTGCGCGAAGTCCTTCAGGACATCCAAAACGTTGATCGAAATCTTACTCTCTTTGTTTTCCATTTAACTTCCTTCCGATTCGTCTCTACGCGCATTTGCGCATAGAACAGCATTATATGAGTATATAATACTTGTTATTTTACGAATTGTCAACGCTTTTTCTCTATCTGCCAAAAATATTCCTGTTTTTTACAACGTCGAAAAATAGCAAAAAATGTGAAAAATCTTTTCGATTAATCAAAATTACGACAAAAAATCATTTTTAAAGGAAATAAGGGAGCGAACGCGCGCTCCCTTTTTCGATCGAAATAAATCGGTAATATCTTTACGAAAGCAAGTCGTCAGCCACTACGAATACTTCCGTTTCTTCTCCCGTTTCCACGTCGTAATAAACGTAGTACGTTTCTCCTTCGCATTCGCCCTTCGCCTCGACGCATTGTATCTCCGTACCCCATTCGGTGGGAATAATGCACTCCCGCGTCTTTTCGACGGCGATCTTATCGGAAAAAACGATCTGCGCTTTTTCCGTCGCAAGAGTCCTTTCTTTGTGATTGTACATATAGTTCATAGCTTCCATGCCGACGATACGTCCGGTCTGCGCGCTGACTTTAACTTTGATGAGATCGGGGTAGCAGATCACGCCGCGCAAAGAATAGGCGAAATTAAGATACACGATCGAGTCGCTGTTATACGTCCAGACGCACTCCATATCCTCGTATCCGATCTCGCGCAAAAACTTTTTCGCGCTTTCCTCGCACTCCTCGACGGTATATTCCGGATCGACCGCTTTTTCGTAAGAAGAA
This sequence comes from uncultured Eubacteriales bacterium, assembly GCA_902766325.1. GTDB lineage: Bacteria > Bacillota > Clostridia > Christensenellales > DTU072 > CAG-1782. The sequence continues at coordinate 7,670 of CACXDF010000311.1, forward strand.
TACTCGACAAGGTATCCGCCGGCTTTCGATATTTGCGCCGTTCCTTCCGCTCCGAAAGCATTGAACGAATAGACGTACGCCGGGATCGACGACGTATTGTCTCCTATCATTTTTACGTTTTCAGCATCCTTAAAGTGCGATTTCAGGTTCTCTGAAGCCTTTTCTTCGGAAATCTCTTCTTTGTCTTTCAAAAACACCGCGTCGCGCTTTTTCAGCCCGTCCGAAAAAGGACCGTCGTAAATAAGTTCCGGATAGTCGACGTCAGAACTGTTTTTGATCGCTTCTCCCACGGCGGACATATCGGACAGTACGGAAGCGTCGACTCCTTTATCCGTGATCGTTTTTTCTCCGGCTTTTGCCAAAGAGACGTTGAGTTCGCTCATAATGCGCTTGAACTTCAAAAGATTGTTTCGTTCTCTTTCGTCGATCGGATCGGCTTCCGCCTTGCGGGAGAGATAGTAGCAATAATCGCCCGTCTTGTTCAAAAAATTGATGACGGCTTCCGCCTGTTCGCCCTCTTCCGCCATGCGGGAAAGGCAGGTCACGGCTACGTTACATTGCCGCCAAATATCGTACAGAAACTCCTGTTGCAAAGTCGGCTTCGACAGCGCCGTCGCCTTACCGAGTTTCCGTTCCGCATCCGTCATATTGTCGACCGCCTCGTAATAAGCCGTTTCGTACATTCGATCCACGCGCGTTTTATACGACTCGGCGCTCTCGGCTTTCTTCCCATACAGCACGCCCATAGTAACGGCGGTCGCCGACGCGGCGATAAACAGCGCGAGAAGGACGCATAAAATGATCTTCGCTTTTTTCGTCGTTTCTTTCATGATCCCCCCTTTTATAAACAAAACGCATGATTCCCGATGGACAGATGAACGGTCTTGGAGAGCATCCATCTGCTCGTAGCCGTTTTCGGATTGTAATAGTACAGACATCCGCCCGTCGGATCCCATCCGTTAAGGGCGTCGCGCGCCGCGCGCCGGGCAGTATCGTTGGGCGTCATGTTGATCTGCCCGTCGGACACGGCGTCGAAGGCTCCCGCCTGATAAATAACGCCGCTTACCGTATTGGGGAAAAGCGGGCTTGCCACCCTGTTCAGGATCACCGCGCCGACCGCGACCTGACCGGTATACGGCTCTCCGCGCGATTCTCCGTATATGATGCGCGCAAGTAAATTTTCGTCCGAGCTCCCGGAAGAAGCGCTGATTCCGAGCGCTTTCATGGTAGCGGGGCCGACGATGCCGTCCACTTTCAATCCGCGATCTTTTTGGAACTTTTTTACGGCCGCGGTCGTTATTTTCCCGAATATTCCGTCCACCTTTCCCGTATAGTAGCCGCGATTTTTAAGCGCGGTTTGGATTTGACGAACGGTTTGTCCCGTACTGCCGGACGAATAAGCCGTTCCCGCTTCCGCCTCGCGGTCGTCCGGTCGGAACAGATCGGTAAAAAGATACAGTCCGCTTACCGCGACGCAAAGCACGAGCAACGCGCAGATCGCCGGCAAAGCGATCCTCTTAATCCTTCTCATTTTGATCTCTCGCCTCCATTTTTTTAATGATTTCATAGAAAAAGGAACCATATCCTGCATCGTTATACTCCTCCAAAGACCGATCTACGTAAAAAGGATAGGCAACGTACTGCCACCCGCGCGCTCCCTCCCCGATCCGGAACGCGGCGTAATACCCCGACCCGAAAAATCTTCCGGCATAAAACCGCCGTTCAAAAAACTCTTTTGTCGGCTCATACCCCGCCGAAATAAGTCGTTTTTCGCATTCGGCGCGACTATCCGCGCCGTCGAGCAGTTCCGTTACGCACGCGATCAAACGATCCCGTTCTTTCGCGTCGTCGGCAAAAACAAGAGCGCGAACAACCTCTTTTTCTCCGTTTCTTTCACAAGAACAAGTCATAATTAAGGTTAAAATCAGCAAAAAAGTCGCAAAAACCCTTTTCATACGACATTGTTATGCCCTCTTTTTTGCATTTTATAACGAAAAATAATTTTTTGGTTCAAAATACTTGTAAAAAACGGACCTTTGTGTTAAAATCATTTACGCTATTTCTTTATGAGGAGTAAAAAATGTTCAATACTTTGATTGCCGCGACCAAAAGCGACGTATTCTTTGGATTTTGTATCGCGTTCTTCGTCTTGATGGTTTTGTCCAGCATTTCGATGATCGTTATCGTTATTATGCAAAAAGGGACCGGAAACGACATGAGTGCCATTACCGGCGGTACCGATTCTTTCTTTTCCAAAAATAAGATCAGTTCTTTCGAAGGAAAATTGAGACTCTTTACCGTTATTATTGCCGGCATGATGCTCGTTTCTTCCATTATGTTCTTCGTGTTCACCGTACTGTTGAACACCCTGTAATCCTTTATTAAATTTCATCAAAATCATAATACCGTCGGTTCCGACGGTATTTTTCTTTATTTTACCGGTAAAATTTAAACAAGATTTAAGAAAAAAGGTGCAAAATAAAAAACGAGGGAGGGAGGTCTGTCTTAACGGTGAAGAATTTTAAAAAAATCGTCCTCTTGTTGTCTGTATCTGTTGTTTTTTGCCTCACAGCGACCTCCTGCCTCCCTTTTTTAGCTACGGTTGGGAGTATTATCTTTAATTTTTCCGATAGACTTTCCGAAAACAGGATCATCGTATACGGATGCGACAACGACCTTGCCGTTACGTTTCAGAATGGAAAAATGTATGCGACCTGGGATACCGGCAGCGCATACAGCTATCTTTTGACCGTCGACAAAAACGGAGAAAAAACGGAGATACCTTCCGAAACCGGTTACGTCGATCTGACAGGGTATGGTTATTCCTATTCGGACGATCTTTCTTTGGATCTGAAAAAAACGAAAGGCGCGTTTTCTACCCACTACGTTTACGATTACTCTTCTCTTACCCGCGATCAATATAATACCTACACAACGAAAGTCAACGCCGGATTCGACGAGATCGATCGCTATATCGCGACTCGTTCCGAATGGTTCGACTTCTTCAGTTATCTGATCGTCTTCCGCGACGGGATCAAAGAAACCGCCGACGAGGACGGAACGCGATCGTATCTTCTCGAAACGAACTGCTATCTTGCTTACGACTACTCTTCTTTCGACGCTTATACGGGGCTCGGAGAAGAAGAATGTCTGGGCAACGAAGTCTGCAGCGCCATCGAAGCCTATGAAGACTCGGCTTCTTACGCCTACTCTTATAGCCTCGAGAAAGATAAAAAAACGGTCAAATTATACCTGAAATTCTACTATCCGAATATTCCGGATAAAGAAACCGACACGTCGGAACGCAACTATAAAAACGCTTTGAACGCTATTCAGCACTATGGCAGAACGGCAAAAAGTCGCACCTTTCCCATCGACTCGATCGAAAAGACCATTCCTGTCGAAAGCAGCGATCAGTTATACTTCGCGCTGAAAAAAGGCTACCGTCCCGTTCCCGAAACGGGGAGCCCCGCCGACCTGTTGTACAAAAAAATGCGTTCCGTTCTTTCCACGATCAACCGTGACAGCGGCAGCGACTACGACAAATTGCACTTTATCTACGACTATTTGATCGATACCGTACTTTACGACTATACTTTCACCAAAGAAACGATGGACAAAGAAGAATCGTCTTCTCTCTTCCGTTATAAATGCCTCTATCTCGAAGGCGTATTCGGACTGCAATCGGACGGGACGTTCGACGAAAGCAAGCGCGTCGCCATCTGCGACGGTCTGAGCAAAGCTTATTTATGTATGGCGACTATAGAAGGGATCCCCTGTTTAAAGGTCTCCGGTACGGTAAACGACGAAGGCCACGCTTGGAATAAGGCCAAACTCGGCGGACAATGGTATATGATAGACACCACTTGGGGAAACGAACTGAAAGGTACGAACGAGTATCTCAACCACGACTATCTACTGGTAAAAGACGATAACAAACACGTCGAAAACCCGTATAAAAATTATCCAAGCGCAATAAGCGACTACAGAAGGCCTTATTTTTCGATGTTCGCCTGATTTAATAGATATATTCTTTTACAAAATCGATCATTTCATCGAACCAACCGTATGCTTCGCTGCCATACCCAAGGCCCAATCCGTGGCCGCCTTTTTTATATGCGCGCAATTTGACGGGAACACCGTTTTTACGCAAGACTTCGTATAAAGCATCCGAATTGACGGGCGGAACGGCTTTGTCGTCTTCGCAATACCACAAAAAACACGGCGGATAATTGTCGGCGTGTTTTTCTACCGAATAAGCCTCTTTAAGGGCTTCGTCTCCGCCGGTCAACTTTGTCATGGTCTCTTTATGCGTATGCTCGCCCATGGTCAAGACGGGATAACAAAGCACGCTCGCTCGCGGCTTGGATAAACCGAAAGATCTATAGCCGACGTTCTCCGCGGAAAACGATCCGACCAGGTGTCCGCCGGCCGAAAAACCCAAAAGGGAATAATCGTCTCTTTCTATGCCGAATTGCTTTTTATGCGAAAAAACGTATTTGATAAGCGCTGCCATATCCTCCTGCGGATTGGGCGCGTGCGCGTTATCGCCCACGCGATAATTAAGGACGAACGCGTTGATCCCTTTTCGGTTAAAGGCTTCCGCAATAAAAACGCCTTCGTATCCCATGCATACCATACAATAACCGCCGCCGGGCGCGATAAAAAAAACAGGAGCCTTTTTATCGGTCACAAATGCGTAGGCGTATGGGATCTTCTTGCTCGAATCGGCTTCGATCTCGCTTTCCGAATAAAAAGTAAACTTTCTTTTTCTGTAAAAATACGGATGAAAAACGGCTCTTCTCGAAAGATGTTTTTTGTCTATACACATATCCCTTACTCTCCTTTCTTCGGGTCGGGATAAGCATACGACTCTCTCCACTTTTCAAAGGCCGCTTCGAGCGCGTAATAAGAAGGCTTTTCTTTTCCGTCTCTCGTCAGCGCGCCCCAACAGGTTTCTACGGGACAATCGCTTTGTCCGCAAACGTAGCAACGATCGCTGTCGCTGAAACAATACATAAAAGCGCCGCAGATCATCTCTTGGGGAATAATGACGTTATCGAAAAAGTCCGTAAAAAACTTGGCCTGTCCTTCCGGCGTATGCGGATATCCTTCAAGGCCGATGCCCTCTTCGAGTTCCATGTATAAATGCGCGGCGTAACTGATGGTCACGTCCGGACCGCCGAAAAGCATTTTTCCGAGCTTCTCCTCGTCATTTCCGCAAACAAGATCTAGTCTATCCCGCAGGTCTTTCGGGAAATTGTCGTTATTAATAATATTTTTTATATGCGCTTTCGCATAATTTTCGGCCTCCGACAAGGTATCTCCTTGCGCGCCGTACGCGCGTAAGATCTCCAGTTTTTCTTCGGCGCTCCTTCTTTCTCCCGCCGCCAGATATCCGAATTCGGTAAAGAGGATCGGGCGCTGAGCGCTCTGCCAAACAAGGTTTACCCACATCTCGGCAGGCGCGAATCCGAGATTAGCGGTAAGTTTTTCAAAACACCCCAGATACAAATCGAGTCCGATATAGTCGCAATAATCCTTATAGGGTTTCATACACGTCAAAAACGGAATAAAATCGGTTGCGGACAAATTATATCCGATCAAAATATTTCCGCGATAGCGGTACATGTTTTTCAATTGCATCCCAACAAATTCCGCCGCTTCTTCCGTAGAAAGAGGCGCTCTGAATTGCGGTTCGGTCATCTCGTTGGTTACTTGAAAAGCAGAAACGAGCCCTTGCAGATCTTCGACGAAAAACCTCGCCATTTTGGCGATCTCCAAAAGGTCGCTTTCGTCTTTTATATCATAGCCCCACGCCGCATAATCTTTCGGATAGGGCGTCACGGCAAACACTTTTAATCCCTGTTCGACGTACCATTCGATCTCTTTTTTCACATATTCATAAAAAGCATTCGGCTTTCCGTCCTTATTGTACGCCGGCCAGCCGATATCGATGCGAACCCATTCGGCTCCCATTCCGAGCACTTTTTCGGTTCTGTCGCCGGGATGACATACGCCGCAGATCACGCCATCCGCGCGCTTCACAAACTCTTCACACGAGATCGGGTCGGGTCTGAACTCTTCTTCATACCAATATTTATCTTCGAAGGCAGC
>CACXDF010000312.1 GCA_902766325.1 uncultured Eubacteriales bacterium
ATCCGCGTTTGGTTTGAGGAGGCTTCGCAAGAAAACACCGTCGTGATCGACGTTCTGAACCCCGCGTTGCCCCTGCGCGCCCATGCATACGGGTACGTCGGCGAGTCCCTTGCCGCCGATCTCGGATATATCGAAGCGTTTACGTATTCCGACGTGTTCTACACCTTGCCGTTCGACGTCGACGCGTCCACACTGACGGCTGAATACAGCCATATCGTCAGCGGAGACCCGGCGTATTATATCACCGTACCCGGCGACGGCGGAAGAACGTACCGGGTACAACTGAACGTATTCTATTTAAACAGAAGCATAGAGTGCTTGTACGCGACGACCGCCGACTACAGCAAGACGCCGATAGAAGGCGAGGGCGAATTCGAAAACAGCTTTAAGTTGTACGACGATATCAAGGCGAAGAACGTCATCTATATCCGTCCTACGTCCGACTCTTTGATAAAAGCCGACCACACCGGATATATCTACCCGAGCGATCTTTACGTCGTATACGGTAACGGCGACGTCAGATACTATACCGACGTCAAGTGGGACGACTCCGCCGTGAGCTACTCCCTGTCCGGTACGAATGGAGAAGTGACGACGAGGATCCTCTCTTACCGTCTGGATAAAGACGACGGCTATTATATCGTGCGCTACGACTACAGCGCGCTCAATATCACGTTGACCCGGTACACCTCGGCGAACGAACAGGTCGGAGAGCCGGTGCGCTTCGCTTTGGACGGAACGATCGATTGGAAGACGGTCATCATTGTCGAAGATATGCGCGTCGTTTCTTTGCAATCGGACGACGGAAGTACGACGTACGGGAACCTGATCACCGATTCCGTCGTTTCTTCGCATATCGGCGCCATCGACTGTAAGAGTTACAAAGTCAATCAGTTGTATCCCGAATATCCCGAGGAGATGCGTATCCTGTTCAATAACAACTCTTACGTGACCGTCACGTTAAAACAGTCGGATTGGAAGGTGGAGAACGAAGGCTTGCTCCGGGATATCGTTATCGGTAACGAGCCGCCGGATAACGGCTTTATCGCTTCCTTCACCTATCTCGGGTACGAGATCCGCGTCCTGTTCGGCGTGTACGACAACATCGACGTGACCCATTTGGCGGACGGCGGAAACTACATTAACGGCGGTACGATCTATCTCGTTTATCGTCAGGATTCCGCAGCCATGCAGGTCAAGCAGAATTACTCCTACGTCTATTTCAATTTCGGTACGGCCGAAAATCCGGAGTGGATGAAGACGCCCATTTATTACGACATGAAGGACGTCTCCGCCGATTCCGTCACGGTGTACACCGGTAACGACGGCAGGGGTATCAGGGCCATCCTCGGTATGTCCGAGCCCAGCTTTATCAGCTATAATATCGTCTTTATGATAGAGGTTATCGATCCCAAGCTGTTAGCGACGTTGGAAGATCAGCTCAACGATTATATCGCGTACGACTACTTCTGCTATGCGCACGACAGCAATAATTCGCTCCGTACGTCGGCGATGGATGCACCGCCCAGCCTCGGCGGATACTTCACTACTTCGGCAGGCAGCGAGCTGCGCTTCGAGATACAAGAAGACACCATTCGTTACGACTTTATGAACAACATAGCGTACGTCACCGTCTTGTACGACATGACCGAACTGACCGACGCCCGTATCGCGCTTGATAAGGATGGTACGGCCAAGTACAGCATGGAGATCAAAGTCCCGCTCAAGACCTATCTCAATACGGAGATCGTACAAAGCGCCAACAACGTCGTGTTCGATAAAGAAGAACAACATTCCGACAATTGGACCTGGGCTACCGGCAGAGCGTCGTCCGACGCCATCGTCTGGAAACTCGGCCGCTCGATGAAAGCGTCCGACTTGCCCAAGGGCCGTACGGTCGATACCGATTTTGAGTTCGATTTCTATTGGGATCTGTCCGATATCAACGTCAATCTGGCGTCCGAAAGAGGGTATATCGCCCGCGGATACTATTTTGCCTCCAACAACAGATGGTTCTACAAAGAGTTGACTATCTATATCGATAAGATCGACATCACGGACGAATTCATCGAGAACATCAACGGCAACCGCGGCATTTATATCGGCAAGCAGTACGACGCCAAGTACTTCAAGCTCGATTTCGATTCGAGCGTGATATCCTTCTTGAGAAAGGACGGAAGCAGCGGCTCGATTCCGCCTGAAAATCTCGTGATCGAGTACAGACCGGCCGCCGCGTCGGATGACAGCTGGAGTACGACCGCTTATCCCATCGACGCCGGAGAATACTACGTGAGGATCATCATGAGCGACTATAACTATCTCTTGCGGCACGCGGATCTGTCCGGCGTGGAAAGAGATTATTTGACGTTCTCCCTCCTGATCACTCCGTACGAGATCAACATCAGCGATATATCCTTCCTCGATCAAACGAAAGAAAGATATATAGAGGCTTTGTATAACGGCAAACAGCAAGGTCTGGTCTTCGTCAACTGGTTCAAGACGAATACCGAAAGACAGGAGATGTACAACGCGTCCTTGTTGGATATGGCGGGCGCGGAAAACGTCGAGTACGCGGCGCAAGCGGACGTATTCAGAAAGATCTACGCCCGTTCGAGCGTAGCCGAGCAGGTATATCTTGATTTCAAGTTGACCGAGGCCGAGCAAGAACTGTCCGGCAGCGACAGCGGTTGGTCGGACTATTCGGAAGAAAAGCGTACGGTCCGGAAGCGTTCTTACGTGTATAGAAATACGCTGACGGAGCCCATCCTGCCTTACGTCACCGTCGATAACTGGTTTGAGGAAGGAGAAAAAGACGAGCTGTATCGTAAGTACATGAACGGAAACGGCGAAAACGAATATAACGGCATTCATTATTCGGAAACGG
>CACXDF010000313.1 GCA_902766325.1 uncultured Eubacteriales bacterium
CGAAGGTCGATATAAAGGACTGTAAAATATAATGAAAGAAATCGTTCAAAAAGTTTTTTCCCGCTTTGACGTAGAACCGGGTAACGTTGTGCGCGTCGAGCAGTGTTTCAACGGACATATCAGTCGCACCTTTTTCGTGGACGTTCTTCATGCTTCTGGCAAAAAAAGATACGTCATGCAAGAAGTCAACGAGTACGTCTTCCCCGATATGGATACGTTGATGAACAATATCTTTGCCGTGACCGAATTTTTGCGTAAAAAAGCGGTCGAAAACGGCGAAGACCCCTCTCGTACCGTTTTACGTTTTTTCAAGACGAAAGAGGGCGGATTATATTGCCGCGCGGAGGACGGAAAGCCCTGGCGTATGTACGATTATATAGGCGGCGCGAACACCTATAACAGTTGCCCCGGACCGGACTTTTTCAGCGAAGTCGGACGTTCTTTCGGACGGTTTACAAAAGAGCTCGCGCAGTTTGACGCGACCGTTTTGGGAGAGGTGATCCCCGGTTTTCATAATACGGCTTCGCGCTTCGATAACTTTTGTAAAGCGCTTGATAAGAATGTCGCCGGCAGAAAGGATAAAATACCGGAAGAGATACGGTTCGTTCTCGACCGTAAAGAAACGTGCGAAAAGATCGTAAAGATGCTCGCCGAAGGAAAAATACCTTTGCGTGTTACGCATAACGATACGAAATTGAATAATATTCTTATCGACGATAAGACGCAAAAGGGTATTTGCATCATCGATCTGGATACGATCATGCCCGGTTCTGTCTTATATGACTTCGGAGACGCGATACGCTTCGGCGCTTCTACCGCGGCGGAGGACGAAACCGATCTTGATAAGGTCGGAGTCGATATGGAGATGTTTTCCGCTTTTTCAAAAGGTTACGTCGGAGAACTGAAAGGCTTTATTACGGATGAAGAAATACGTTTATTGCCTCTCGGAGCTCTCGTGATAACGTTGGAGACGGGCATTCGGTTTTTGACCGACTATCTGGACGGAGATAAATATTTTCATATAGCGAGAGAAAACCATAATCTCGATCGCGCCCGGAATCAATTCAAACTGGTGGCGGATATGGAAAAGAAAATGAGCGAAATGGAGAAAATCATAAAAGGATTTATGAAATAGATAATACGGTATGAAACAAAAATTCGACGTAGGCGGGATGAGTTGCGCCGCTTGCGTAAAACACGTTGAAGATGCGGTAAAAAAGGTGGACGGGGTAAAAACCTGTATGGTGAGTCTTACCTCTTCCAGTATGCTTTTGGATTATGACGGGAATGCCGACGCCGTTATAAAAGCAGTTAAAAAAGCCGGATATACGGCAAGCATAGCAAACCGCGCGCCGGTAGCAAGCGCACCGGATAAGATCTTGATCAGAATAGGCGTTTCAGCCGGTTTCCTACTCGTTTTAATGTACGTGGCGATGAGTCATATGTGGGGTTGGCCTCTGCCGATGTTTTTACACGATCCGCTCGTCAATTCTATCGTGCAGATGTGTTTGTGTCTGCCGTGCCTTATTATCAACGGCAAGTATTTTACGAACGGTATTACAAGATTGGTTCGACTTAAACCGGATATGGACAGTCTCGTTTCCGTAGGGGCGGGCGCTGCTTTTATTTCCGGCATCATTACTATGGCAATCAGTAAAGGTCAGGGGCATCTGTATTTTGAGTCGGCGGCCATGATCGTTACGCTCGTTACGGTGGGTAAGTATTTTGAATCCCGCTCCAAAAAGAAAACGAACGACGCTTTGGAAAAACTGATCGCATTAACGCCGGATACCGCCGTCGTGATAAGAGACGGAAAAGAAGAAACTGTGCCGGCGGAAAGCCTTGTCGCGGGAGATAAGGTGATCGTTAAACAAGGCGAACGCATTCCTTGCGACGGAATAGCGGAAAGCGGCGAAGGGTACGCGGACGAATCGGCCATGACAGGAGAAAGCATGCCCAAAGAGATCGGCCCGGGAGATATCCTGCGCGGAGGGACCACGCTGGTCGGAGGATACGTCGTTATGACGGCGACGGGTACGGGAGCGGAGACTACGCTGGCTAAGATCATTGAGATGGTAGAAAACGCCAATATGACCAAACCGCACCTCGCGCGCATTGCGGATAAGGTGGCGGCGGTATTCGTACCGGTGGTCATGAGTCTGTCACTTATTACGTTTATTATTTGGGCGTGCGTCGGACAAATTTATCTCGGATTGCAATGCGCCATCGCGGTACTGGTCGTTTCTTGCCCCTGCGCTTTGGGATTGGCAACGCCGGTGGCGGTCACGGTAGGTACGGGCAAGGGCGCGAAGAAAGGCGTATTGTTCCGTTCCGGCGAAGCATTGGAGAATCTTTGTAAGATCAAAAAAGTGGTTTTCGATAAAACGGGTACGATCACGATCGGGCGACCGGAAGTCGTTTGGGTCAAAGGGGAAGGTCACGACGAAAAAGATCTCGTTTCCGTTGCGGCGGCAGCGGAAAGTAAGTCGTCGCATCCGCTTGCGAACGCGGTTGTTTCTTATGCCGAAAAGATGGGGATAAAGAAAGAGTGCGACGACTTTGAGGCTGTTTTCGGTAAAGGTGTCAGCGCTACGGTGGACGGAGTACGGTATTACGTGGGTAAGTCCGAATACGTACGGGAAAATACCGACGTTGACTTTTCGGAGATCAATGATGAAACGACGGTGATCTACGTCGCTTCTCAAAATGTTTTTTTGGGGTGTCTCGGTATTGCCGATACCGTACGTAAGGACAGTAAAGAGGGGATCGAATTACTGAAAAAAGAAAAAATAACGCCGTC